>CAZFLL010000012.1:51873-55478 GCA_964519865.1 uncultured Chitinophaga sp.
GAAGCGGCCGTGGAAAGAGTAAGGGCACAATCAATGGCGATGCATAGGGCCAGCGACCTGGTACGGGTCAATGAAGAATTGCTCTCGCAATTAAGCCGGCTGAATTTATCCGGGCTGACGGGCGTATCCTTTTATTTAGTGGATGAAGCCGGAATGGTAAAAGTGTGGGATCTTTCCAGTCCGGGTAATATGAGTGACGCTAACAATTATGCCTTCAGTTATGATCCTGAAAAATATCCCATATTAGGCGAGTTTGTCGGCATATGGAAAGCCGCAGAACAGGATTATTTCATCCTTGACTATCCCAAAGAAAAACTGATACAGGCGGTGGATGAGCTGCAGCATATCGCGCCGGATGTGGCCGGTCAGTTCAGGAATGCCATAGAGAGCGGTGCGTTGTCGCATCAATGGAACCCGGCCGGGCGGTTGACCAATGGTATTTTATCCATTGACCTGATGCAGGCACCTTCGGCAGACACAAAAAATATTGTATTGAAAATGGCTGGTGCATTTAACCTGGCTTACCAGCGTTTCCTTGATCTCCAAAAAGCGGAAGCACAGGCCAGGGAAGCACAGATAGAAGCAGCATTAGAAAAAATACGCAGCCGTTCCATGGCGATGCACAGCAGTTCGGAGCTCCGGGAAGTGATTGCCCTGGTGTTTGACAGGTTGAAAGAGCTGGGTTTGCATTTTGAAGGGACTGGTATCCAGTTGTTCAACCGGGGAGCACGTGATTCTGTCCTGTATGTGGCTGCTCCTAACCAGATTTCCGCCCCTCAATTAATTGATTTGCCCTACGATCAGGAAGATTTTGAAACCAGTAAGCTGATCAGGGATATCTGGAGGGCCAGGGAGAAGAAGGAGCATATTTTCAATAATGATTATTCATTTGAAGAAAAGAACAGCTATTTCAGGTATGTGGCCAGGCACAACTCCGGCCAGGTGATCCCCCCTGCTGTCAGGCAGATGCAGGAAGAGGCCCCGGGTTATACGGCTTCCATCGCGATGGAGAACAATTCAGCTTTATGGGTTGACAGCTGGTCGGGACAGAAAATAACCACAGAAGAGTTTGACGTGGTAAAACGGGCTGCCCAGGTTTTTGAACAAACATATATACGATTCCTTGATCTTAAGCGGGCGGAAGCCCAGGCTAAAGAAGCACAGATTGAAGCGGCACTGGAAAGAGTGAGAAGCCGTTCAATAGGCATGCAGAAAAGTGAAGAGTTGAAAGACGTTATTAAAGTGGTGTATGACCAGCTTGTTCATTTAAATATCAAACTTGATCATGCCGGTTTTGTAGTGGAATATCAGCCAAAAGCTGACTGGCATTTCTGGATAGCCGACAAACAGGAAATTCCTTCTAAAATAACACACCCGTATTTTGAGTCTGTCTGGGCAACGCAATTCAACAACGCAAAAGAGAAGGGGGAAGAGTTGTTTGTCACCAATTTGAATTTTGAGGAAAAGAACCAGTTTTACAACGAGTTATTATCCTATGTGCCTGGCCTGCCCCAGGCTTCAAGGGATTTTTATTTGAGCTGCCCCGCACTTGCCGCATCAACCGTGTTGTTGGAAAATGTGGGCCTGTACATTGAAAATTTCGAAGGCGTCCCTTATTCAGATGATGAGAATATGATCTTGTTGCGGTTTGGAAAAGTGTTCCAGCAAACCTATACGCGTTTCCTCGACCTGAAGAAGGCGGAAGCCCAGGCCAAAGAAGCGCAGATTGAGGCGGCCCTGGAAAAAGTACGAAGCCGTACAATGGCGATGCAAAGCAGTAACGAATTGCAGGAAACAGCCGCCGTTCTCTTTAATGAGTTTAAAAAATTAGGTGCCGACAATGTTTACCAGGTTACGATCGGCATATATAATGAAGAGGAAGGGTTGATCGATTTCAGGGTAACGAGTTGGGCGGATAGCGGTGCACAGGAAAACCGTTCCTTTAAGCTGGATATGAATGAACCAACTGTATTAAAACCTGCAGTAGACGCGTGGAAAGCCAATAAAAAATCTTTGGTGATCGATCTCTCCGGAGAAACATTAGAAGGATGGCTGAACTACAGAAATAAAATGAGCGGCATTGCCATCAGCAGTGCCGATACAGCCGGACGAAGAGTGATCACCGTCGCTTATTATTCCAAAGGACATTTATCGATATCCACACCCTTACCGGTACCGGCAGAAACACAACGGATATTGGAACGGTTTGCTGCCGTTTTCGACAGCACTTATACCCGGTTTCTCGACCTGGAAAAAGCGGAAGCCCAGGTTAGAGAAGCCCAGATAGAAGCGGCCTTAGAAAGGGTCAGAAGTCGTACCCTGGCCATGCAAAAAAGTGATGAACTGGCTGAAACGGCCGCCGTTTTGTTCCAGCAATTAATTACACTGGGTATCGAACCCAACCGGTTATATATTTCAATTATCAAGGGTGCACAGGGAGAAACGGAATTCTGGATTACTGATGAAGATGGAAGTAAAGTCAGTACGGCTTTTTCTGCCAATATGCAGGAGAATGCCACGTTCCTTAAAATGTATGAAGGCTGGAAACAACATCAAAAGTCCCTGGTGATCGATTTGGAGGGAGAGGAGCTGCAAAAATACTTCCGCCACCTGACCGCGCTGGGTGTGCCGTTTAAAGGCGGGCTGGAGCAAAAAAGAAGAGTACAGGAGATTGCCTATTTCAGCAATGGATTTATCGGGATGGCTTCTCCGGAAGAACAACCTGCTGAAACAATGGAATTACTGGAACGGTTTGCCGCAGTTTTCAATCTCACCTTCACCCGTTTCAATGACTTAAAAATTGCGGAAGCACATGCCTTGCAGGCAGCATTGGACCTGGTGGCCATTAAAGAGGCCAAACTGAAAGCAGAAGAGGCATTGTCTGTATTGCAGGCCACCCAGAAACAACTGGTGCAGTCGGAGAAAATGGCCAGCCTGGGAGAACTGACAGCAGGCATTGCCCATGAAATTCAGAACCCGCTGAACTTCGTCAACAACTTCAGTGAAGTCAGTAAGGAATTACTGGATGAAATGAGAGAAGCCATCGAAAAAGGGGATACGGAGGAAGCCAAAGAAATCATGAATGATGTGATTCAGAACCTGGAAAAGATCAATCATCATGGTAAACGGGCGGATGGCATTGTAAAAGGCATGCTTCAGCACAGCCGCAGCAGCAGCGGTGTGAAAGAGCCCACAGATATCAACGCGCTGGCGGATGAGTACCTGCGGCTGGCCTATCACGGGCTGAGGGCAAAAGACAAATCGTTCAACGCTTCATTAAAAACAGAATATGATGAAACGATTGGTACTATCAATATTATTCCACAGGATATCGGAAGGGTGATCCTGAACCTCATCACCAATGCGTTTTATGCAGTGGACGAAAAAAAGAAAGGCCAGCCTGACGGGTATGAACCGGCTGTAACTGTCTCTACTAAAAAACTCAATACATCTTCAGGGCTGGCAGGTGTTATGATCATTGTAAAGGATAATGGCAATGGCGTTCCTCAGCAAGTGATCGATAAAATATTCCAGCCTTTCTTCACCACCAAGCCCACCGGGCAGGGTACAGGGCTGGGGCTGAGTCTGAGTTATGATATTGTGAA
>CAZFLL010000013.1:0-13681 GCA_964519865.1 uncultured Chitinophaga sp.
TTGGCGCCGCTGCCGGCATCCATATAGATCAGTTTCATGCCCAGCATCTCGCCGGCCATGGCCGTACACATGGCAATTTCATTTTTATCGGCAGGAACCGGGGCGGCATTGCTGATATAGGATACGGTGGTGGGGGCTCCGCCGTCGACTACGATATACCCGGTAGGCATGATCTCCAGGCCACTCTGCTTTACAAAGGGGGCTGAAACCACATGCTGGCCGATCAGTAATTCAGGATTTCGTCCGGAAATCAGGGATAAGTATAATAAAGCATCCGCATACTTACTGACCTGGGAAGGACTGCCGGGGAAGAGGATAACCGGGATATCACAGCTTTTTTTGATCTGCTGCACACATTCATCCAGGTGATTGGAGATCACCAGGCTGCCGCCTACCAGTAAATAATCCACTTTGGCGTCCAGGGAACGCTGGATCAGCTCCTCGAGCAGGGCCGGATTGACCTTATCGGGGTCGATCAGCACCGCAAAAGACTTCTTGCCCTGCTTCTTTTTTTCAGCCAAAGTATGGTAAATCGGCATTTTCATCCGGAACCGGTTGATTTAGGCAAAAATGCGAAAAATAGTTGGCTTTGAGGCAGGTAGGGGGTGGCTAATTTTAGGGAAATAGCCGGTTTCAAATGACCCCGAAATAAGAACCTGCATTTACACTTTTTTTTTGCCCGGGATTTCACCCCGTTTTTCAGTATCCGGCAAAAAAGTCCGTCGCCGGGATTTGGAGAAAAAATAACAGTCGCGGGTTATCAGAATATTAAAAAAAGGAGATGTTTTTGTTAACTTTCATTGGTGAAAAGAGCCGTTTTTCAACCGCTTTTTTGGCCAAAAAAGAGGGGTAAAAATTTACTAATTAAAGCGTTCGAATTTTCCAAAAAAACTTAGCCCATAAAAAATTAAGGTATTGTGAAAAAATCAGGAAACTCAGGACTGGCAAGCCTTTCGGGATTTTACGATGCTATTTTCCACACAATGTTTATAACTGAAGGTTTGAACTTCATCGTAATAAAAATACTTTCGTAATCAACCTCCCGCCAGGGATGTTGAGTTTGTAATCAGGACCAAAACCCAATAAATTCTTTCGAGTTATGGCAAATAAGAAGCAGGCATCCGCCAAAAGCGGTTTGCAGTTCAGTCGTCGCTTCACAAAGGAAGATGTAAGTGTGTATGATATGTTCGAGTACGATTACCGGACATCCATTATCCGCAACCCTTCTGGTGAAGTGGTTTTTGAAATGACCAATGTGGAAGTTCCTAAACAATGGAGCCAGATCGCCACAGACATTTTAGCCCAGAAATATTTTCGTAAAGCCGGTGTGCCGCAACCCGATGGAACCCTGGGTCGCGAAACATCCGCCAAACAGGTGGCTCACCGTATGGCCAATTGCTGGCGCGTATGGGGTGAACGTTATGGCTATTTCGCCACTGAAAAAGATGCACAGGTATTCTACGAAGAATTAGTTTACTCTATCCTGAACCAGATGTGTGTGCCCAACAGCCCGCAATGGTTCAATACCGGTCTATATGAGAGCTATGGCATTGCTGGTAAACCACAGGGTCACTACTATGTGGATGCCGTGGATGGTATCCTGAAGAAGTCCCAGAACGCTTACGAGCGCCCTCAGCCACATGCCTGCTTTATCCTGAGCGTGGATGATGACCTGGTAAACGAAGGCGGTATCATGGACCTCTGGGTGCGTGAGGCCCGTATCTTCAAATATGGTTCTGGTGTAGGTACCAACTACTCCAACCTCCGTGGCGAAGGCGAAAAGCTGAGCGGTGGTGGTAGCTCCTCCGGCCTGATGAGTTTCCTGAAAATCGGTGACCGTGCTGCAGGCGCCATTAAGTCTGGTGGTACGACCCGCCGGGCCGCTAAAATGGTTTGCCTTGACCTTGATCACCCCGAGATCGTAGACTTCATCAACTGGAAAGTAGAAGAAGAAAAGAAAGTAGGTGCCCTGATCAATGCCGGTTATCCCTCCGGTTATGAAGATGAAGCCTACAAAACAGTAAGCGGACAAAACTCCAATAACTCGATCCGTATCCCGAACTCATTCTTTGAGAAACTGGATAAAGGAGAAGATTGGGAACTCACCGGTCGTATGGATGGCCGCGTGATGAAGAAAGTGCCTTCCCGCGAACTCTGGAACCAGATCGCTTATGCCGCCTGGCGTTGTGCAGATCCCGGTACTCAATATAATACCACCATCAACGAATGGCATACCTGCCCCGAAGGTGGTGAGATCAGGGCTTCCAACCCCTGCTCTGAGTATATGTTCCTCGACAACACCGCCTGTAACCTGGCTTCTGCCAACCTGATGAAGTTCTACAATGCAGACACCAATCAGTTTGACGTGGAAGGCTATGAGTATAACTGCCGCCTCTGGACAGTCGTACTGGAAGTATCTGTACTGATGGCCCAGTTCCCCTCCAGGGAAGTGGCCCAGCTGAGTTACGAATACCGTACACTCGGACTTGGTTATGCCAACCTCGGTACTATGCTGATGGTAAGCGGTATTCCCTACGACAGTGAAGAAGCCCGCGCGATTGCCGGTGCTATCACCGCGATCATGACCGGTACTTCATACAAAACATCGGCTGAAATGGCCCAGGCCCTGGGTGCTTTCCCGAGATATGAAGAGAACAAGGCACATATGATGAAAGTAATGCGCAATCACCGCCTGGCAGCGTATGATGCAGACGAATACGAACAACTGAGCCTGAAACCACAGGGTATCAAAGTAAAATACTGCCCGGATTACCTGCTGAAAGCCGCCTGTAAAGCATGGGATGATGCCGTTGAAATGGGAGAGAAATACGGTTACCGCAATGCACAGGCTACTGTAATTGCGCCTACCGGTACGATCGGACTGGTTATGGATTGCGATACAACCGGTGTGGAACCTGATTTTGCCCTGGTGAAATTTAAAAAACTGTCTGGTGGTGGTTATTTCAAAATCATCAACCAGTCTGTACCCACCGCGCTGAGAAATTTAGGTTACTCTGAAAAAGAAACTGATAATATCATTAAATATGCAGTAGGAGCCGCCAGCTTTGCCGGTGCTCCTTTTGTAAACCACCAGAGCTTAAGCGAAAAAGGCTTTATTGCTGACGAGATCAAACGGCTGGATGCCGCAGCTGCCACCGCTTTTGAAATCGGATTCGTATTCAATAAGTATACACTTGGGGAAGAGTGCCTGCAACGCCTGGGCTTTACGCCAGAGCAGTATAACAATTTTGAATGGAGTCTGCTGGAAGCCCTCGGGTATACCGATGAGCAGATCGAAGCCGCGAACGATTATGTATGCGGTACCATGATGCTCGAAGGTGCTCCCGGACTGAAAGACGAACATCTGCCCGTTTTTGACTGTGCCAATAAATGCGGACAAAAAGGTGAGCGGTATATACATGCTCACGGACATATCCGCATGATGGGTGCCACACAGCCCTTTATCAGTGGTGCCATCTCCAAAACCATTAACCTGCCGCATGAAGCCAAAGTGGAAGAGATCGCAGATGCTTATTACCTGAGCTGGAAGCTCGGTCTGAAAGCCAATGCCCTTTACCGCGATGGTTCCAAACTGTCACAGCCGCTCAGCAACAAGTCTGACAAGAAGAAAAAAGACACAGCGGTGGAAGAAACCAAAGCCGTGGTGGCTGAACAGGCACCGGTGGTTGAATCCAACATTGTGGACCTCGGCAAACTGACGGTGGAAGAATTGCTGGAAGAAGTGCAGAAACGTGTACAGGCTTCTCCGGACACCAAACTGAAACGTAAACTCGCCAGCATTGTGGAGCGTCGTACACTGCCCGCCAAACGTCGCGGGTTCACCCAGAAAGCCAAGATCAGCGGACAGGCGGTATTCCTGCGCACCGGGGAATATGCCGATGGTACACTGGGCGAAATCTTTGTGGACATGGCGAAGGAAGGAGCCACCATGCGCAGCATGATGAACTGCTTTGCGATCTCTGTATCCATCGGTCTCCAGTATGGTGTACCCCTGGAAGAGTTTGTAGACAAATTCGCGTTCACCCGCTTCGATCCATCCGGATTTGTAGAGCACCCGAATATCAAAACAACGACTTCTATTGTTGACTTTATCTTCCGTGTATTGGGTTATGAGTACCTCGGACGTACCGACCTCGTGCATGTGCTGGACAAACCCGAAGTGATGAATACAGGTGGTGATGACTGGGATGAAGTCCCTTCTAATCCCCTGGAGTATGTAAAAGAGCCCGAGCTCTCCAGTGTACGGGTAACGCCTTCTTCCGGATCAGTAGCACCCCAGCCTGCAAAGGCCCAGCAGCGTGCGGCTCAACCGGTGAAGAGTGAAAGCAGCATGGATGCCATGAACGCGGTGGCCAAGAATATGCAGAGTGATGCCCCCGCCTGTAATGTATGCGGAAACATCATGATGCGTAGCGGCGCCTGCTACAAATGCCTGAACTGTGGCAACCAGGGAGGTTGTGGCTGATCACTCCCCTCAATTTAGTCTAGGACGGAAAACCAAATAAAGAAGGTACCCATTAAAGCAGAACCCGCTGAGAAGCGGGTTCTTTTTTTACCACAATGTGGTATTGATTGTTTTCCGGTTTTTTGGTAACTAGCGGTATGAGGAAACTAGTATTGCTGTCAGGTTTTTCCATTTGCTTGCTGGCATTTGTAAATGACACACCGGTAAAATCTGAAAAAATATTACCACTTATTATCTTTTATCAGCCACCCGTTCCGGCAGATTCAGTTCAGGATTTTTTACGGGTCTGTTTTACAATGAATAAAAGGGTGGTGCTGGATACAGCGGTGCGAAAAGAACTGCTGAGTGATCATTTTCAGAAATTCTTTAAGGAACGGACTGATTTCCTGAAAGAAAAAGGAAGATCTATGAATGAGGCGGAGTTGGAGGAATGGACAAACCGGTTTATGCAGCATCCATACAATCACCTGAGACTGCAGGTATTCTGCAATAATACGCGGGTCACTCCGGAAACAGACAGTATAAAATGGCAGATGAGGATACCGCGTATGGATACAAGCCAGTATAAAATATTTATACCTGCCCCGGAAAGAAAAGAGATCTATGCCAGTCTGAAAGATTTTGCTGATACTGTTTTAGCCTCAGGTCTTCTCAGATAAACACCCGGTTATCCGTACTGTAACTTTCCCTGAACTCCTTGGGCGTACATCCTTTTTTCTTTTTAAAAAGCCGGTTGAAGTTGGAGATATTATTAAAGCCACAGTCGTAGGCGATTTCTGAAATCGATTCGGTCGTGTCAATGAGTAAACGGGAAGCGTGGCCTAAACGCAGTTCCAGTAAACTGTCAATAAACGTGATTCCTGTTTTGGCCTTAAAGAAACGGCTGAAAGAGACATCCGTCATATTCACCAGTTTGGAGACTTCCGTCAGGGTGATATTCTTGTGAAAATTCTGGTTCATGTATTCAAATGCTCTTTCAATACGCCGGCTGTTGTAAGACAGCTCGGCATTGCTGAAACTTGCATCTGATAACGTGTGCATATTGCGGGAGACAGAGAGATCATGCAGGATCGACATTAATTCAAGCACTGAATCAAAACCCTGTTTTTGTCCGAGTGCCAGCAGGCGGGGCTTTAATTGTTCAGCCGTAGCCCGGGAAAATAATATACCCTTGGCCGAACGCTCCAGGAGGTTCCGGATAAAACTCAGCTGATTGCGCCGGAGGAATTTATCATCAAAGAGATCCTTATGAAACTGGATCGTGACTTCCGTGATCTTTTTTCCCTTGCATTTATGTGTCTGCCATACGTGCGGCAGGTTGGAACCCACCAGTACCAGCTCCAGGTCATCTATTTCAGCAATATGATCGCCAACCACCCTTTTGGCGCCTTTGGCATTATGGATAAAATTCAGTTCCAGTTCTTCATGGTAATGAAGGGGAAAATCAAAATCGGTCTTTACCCGGGTAAAAATGGTAAAGCAATCACTGGGTGTCAGCGGGGTGATCTCCCTGAGTAAATTCTTTTGCATGACGGCCTTTGAGATAAAGTTACAATAGGATTGATAAAAAAGTATCATAAATGAACAGGTTTATTTTCTGCCGGATATAATAATTCTCCTGCTAAAAACGAAAACAAGAATAGAACGTTGGTAGATCAGGGTTAATTAGTACAATAATTAGATAAAATAGTATTACTACAGCATGTGTATATATAAGTACTTTTGAGTCTAAATTTTCTTGCTGTATGAGAAAGACACGATTTCCCCGTGCAATCACAATGATCATTGTGCTTGTACTAACCTCCCTCTCCGTATTTTCCCAAAACAGGCTGATCTCAGGTGTGGTTTCCGATCAAAGCGGAGCTGCTCTCGTGGGTGCAACTGTAGCGGTGAAAGGCGGAAAGACCACGGTAATCACCGACAATTACGGTGCTTTTAAAATTTCGGTCCCTTCCAATGCCACCGCCCTGGTGGTTTCTTATGTTGGCGCTAAAGCCAGAGAAATTTCACTGGAAGGAAAAACCAACCTGCTCGTAAGCCTGGATGTAACTGACACCAAACTGAGTGAAGTGGTGGTGATTGGTTATGGTACGGCGAAGCGGTCAGATGTTTCCTCTGCGATTTCTTCCGTTAAAACAAGGGACTTAAAAGACCTGCCGGTATCCGGTATTGACCAGGCCCTCCAGGGTAAGGTGGCCGGTGTGACGGTTATCAATAACAGTGGTCAGCCCGGTGGTGGTGTATCGCTCCGTATACGTGGGGTGACTACCATCAATGCCAACGATCCGCTTATCGTGGTGGATGGAGTGATTTTTACCAGTAATACAAAATTCAGCGCCGGTTATGCCGGACTGGGTGGTTCTGATGGGCAGACCGGGAACAGCTTCCTGGCCACCATTAACCCCAATGATATTGAGTCCATCGATATCCTGAAAGATGCCTCCGCCCAGGCGATCTATGGATCACAGGCGGCCAACGGGGTGATCCTGATCACTACGAAAAAAGGTAAATCCGGTGAAGGCAAGATCAATTATGAAATGTATGCCGGTAACCAGATCGTTCAGAAAAAACTGGACATCATGAACCTGCGTGAATTTGCCCAATACCAGAATGAAGTGGCTCCAATACTCGGTATGACACCCAGTGCAGAATTTGCAGACCCGACCGTACTGGGCAGAGGTACTGACTGGCAGGATGCCATGTTCCGTACTGGTACGGTGCAGAACCACCAACTGAGCTTCTCCGGAGGCAAAGACAAAACAAATTATTATCTCTCCGCTAACTATTTTACCCAGAAAGGAATCCTGATCGGTTCTGATTTCAAAAGGTATTCCACCCGTTTCAGTCTGGATCACCAGCTGAAACCCTGGATCAAAGTGGGTGTAAGTGCCAATGCTTCCCGCAGTATTCAGAATGTAACCCTGGCCGATGCGGCTGAAGGTACCATCTGGTGGGGTACGGTTCAAAGCCCGCTGATCCCGGTGAAAAACCTGGATGGTACCTGGGGTGGTGGTCAGACGATTGCCGGTTTCCAGTACGGACAGGACAACCCTATCGCCCGCAGTTATTACAGGGGCAATAAATCAACCAGCTCACAGGTATTCGGCCAGCTGTATGCAGATATTGAATTCATGAAAGGATTATCTCTCCGCAATGAATTTGCCTACTCACTGAGTCAGTATAATAATATGGCTCATCAGCTCAAAGGAAATATCGGGAATACCAGTCTCCGCAGCCAGTTATTTGAATACCGCGGTAACGGGTATTACTATGCAGTAAGAAATTACCTGAATTATTATAAAAATATCGGCAAACATGCCATCAGTGCCACCGCCGGTCACGAAGCCCAATACAACTACTGGGAAAGCCTGAACGGTAAGAAAGTAGACTTGCAGAATAATATCCTGGACCTGAATGCCGGCAGCAGTGACCGTGATACATGGGAACTGGGTGGCGGAAAAAATGATGGTACGATTGAATCTTATTTCGCCCGTGGTACTTACACCTACGACAACCGGTATGCGGTTAACCTGAGTATACGCCGCGATGGTTCTTCCAAATTCTTTGGCAAAAACAAATGGGGTAATTTCCCCGGAGCTTCTTTTGCCTGGACCGTAACTAACGAAAAATTTGCGGAGAACATGAAGAAGACCATCAACTCGTTGAAAGTCAGGATCGGATATGGTGAAGTAGGTAATACGAATATGCCAAACAACGCACCCAATCCGCCTTATACCTCTGTGGTATCCTTCTGGCCTGGTCCTGTTGGTTTCGGAAATTCCAATTACCTCTATGGTGTGGCAAACCCCGAACTGACCTGGGAGTCTGTAATTACCAAAAATGCCGGGGTGGATATCTCCTTCCTGAACGGACGGATTGAAACCTCCATTGATGTGTATAAAAAAGAAACCAGCCAGATGCTGCTCATCGGTACCGGTCCCCGCCTGATTGGTGTGGGTGACCAGTGGGATGACCTGAAAGGACCAGTGATTAATACAGGTCGTATGTCCAATACCGGTATTGATCTCAGCCTGACTTCCGTAAACATCAAGACGAAAGACTTAACCTGGAGAACCAATATCATCTTCTCCCAGTTTAAAAACAAACTGGAAAAAGTAGCCGGTGACCTCGCCGCTTTATATGGACGTCTTTATTATGACAACTACCTGGTTACACGTACCATTCCTGGTTATGCAGTAGGTTCTTTCTTTGGTTTAAAAACCGATGGACTCTTCCGCACACAGGATGAACTGAACAGCAGCCTGCCCCAGTTTGGTTATTCTGTTGATCAGACCCATACCTGGCTCGGGGACGTTCGTTACAAAGATGTCAGCGGTGCTGATGGTAAACCGGATGGAGTCATTAATGAAAAAGACATTACGTTTATCGGTAGCCCGCTGCCTAAGTTTACCTATGGATTCACCAATACCGTTAACTATAAAAATTTCGATTTCTCGGTATTTATCCAGGGTAGTTATGGAGCCAAAATCTTCAACTTCCTGCGCTGGCAGCTGGAAAAAATGGATAACCCCTATTACAACCAGCTCCGTTCAGTAACGGACCGTTATACCGCTACCAATACAGGTGGTAAACTGCCCCGTTTCACCAATACTAACGTGAACAACGTATATATGTCAGACCGCTATGTGGAGAATGGTTCTTATCTGCGTATCCAGAACATCGCGCTCGGGTACCGCATTCCGGCGAAGTACCTGTCCAAAGCGAAGATCAGTACGGCCCGTGTATATATCACCGTGCAGAACCTGCATACATTTACAAAGTACAGCGGATATGATCCTGAAGTGGGTGTGTTTAACAACAATATACGGCTGACCAATGTGGATGCCGGTCACTATCCCAACCCCCGTTCATTCACTGCTGGTATCAACCTTGAATTATAATAAGCAAACTATTTAAACATTACTGACATGAAAAATATATTGCGATATACAGTCATTCTCCTAATGCCGGTAGTTGTGCTGTTTTCCTGTAAAAAGGAATTCCTGGACAAACCGGCCCTGGACAGCACCACGCTGGACAACTATTATAACACCGCTGAGGAAGCCCGCGGCCTTACCAGTACATTATATGGATTACCCTGGGCCGGTTATGAAAACCGCGCCATGGATGCCATCGGCGATGTGATGGCCGGTAACGAGTATACCGGTGGTGGTGACGATCCTCCCTTTATCAATTTTTCCTTTGCTTCCACTTCCGTCCGGATCGCGGACGCCTGGAAAGTATTTTATAAAATCGGTGGCTGGACCAGTGAATATATGAATGCACTGGAACTGAAGAAATCAAAAGGGGGAGATGCCAGTTTCCTGGATCCCGCGATTGCCGAATGCCATTTCTTCAAAGGCACCGTGTATTTCTATATTGCCCGTATCTGGGGTGATGCGCCGATTGTAAATAATCCCGGCGGCACCATTCTTTCCGGTGATTTCAATATCCCCCGGTATTACAAAGCCGATGTGCTGCGTTTTGCGCTGGAAGAATTGAAGAAAGCTGAATCCGGTTTGCCGGAAACAGATGTACCAGGCCGTGTGACCAGGTATTCTGCCAAAGGAATGATGGCAAAATTGTATCTCTACCGCAAGGATTATGACAGTGCCAAAACAAAGGCCCTGGAAGTGATCAATTCAGGTAAATACAATCTCTTTGCAGATTATGCGGCCATGTTCAATTCCAGCAGTAATAACAATAATATTGAATCCCTGTTTTCCATTCAGCACCAGCTGACCGGTAACCCCTGGGGCTCAGGCAACCAGAAGAATCCTGACCGTGGTCCCGGTAACCTGCAGACTGCTGAAGCGAGTATGTGGGAACTGTATACCCCCAGCCGGGATGTGATCAATGCTTTTGAATCCGGCGATACAAGACGCAAAGGATCCATGATGGAACATGGCTGGTATAATGCACAATGGAAACCCAAAAATGCAAATGCCACGTATAATGCCTTTATGGCCAATGGGTATAAATATGATACCCTGCAGCCAGTGGGAGATGGCGGACAAAAGAATGCGGTCCGGGCCAATATCGCCAAATACGTTGTAGGACCAGGTTCAGCCTTTGGTGGCGAATCCGTATTGGGTATGAATACCGGTATAAACACAATGATGTTGCGTTATGCGGATGTATTACTGATCTATGCTGAAGCCGTGCTGGGTACCAATGCCAGTACAACAGACGCCAGTGCCCTGACTGCTTTCAATAAAGTAAGATCAAGGGCCGGGCTTATCCCGAAAACATCACTGACGCTGGATGATATCCTGAAAGAACGCCGGGTGGAATTTGCTTTTGAAGGAGATTACTGGTTTGATATCCAACGCCAGGGTTTTGCCAAAGCCAAACAGATCATTGAAGCACAGGACAGGGGTACTTTTGGGAACCCGCTGCATGTGACTTTCACACAGAACTATATGCACCTGCCAATACCTGCGGGTGAAGTGTTACAGGATCCGGCATTGGGACAACCCCCCGTTGCTTATTATTAATCGTAACTCATTTAAATAATTTAAAAGATGTTTACCATGAAACAAGTAATCAGAAAACAAATAGCTGCCTGCCTCTTCCTGCTGGCTATTGGCACCCTGTTTATCACAGGTTGCCAGAAGGACAGCGATGGAAGTCCGGATATAAAAACCGGTGGTATGAGTGCCGGCACACTGAATCCGGCTTCGGCTGCAGGCGGTGAAGTCATCACCCTGAAAGGCACGGGTATCGGGCAGATCCGTTCAATCGTATTTGATAAGAACAATGTACCGGCACCGTTCATGTCCACCCTGAATACCGAAACCGACCTGGTATTCCGTGTGCCGGATACCGCTTTTGGCGGACCACAGAATGTAATCTTTACCAATGCAGATGGAAAAACACTGTCAGTTCCTTTCAGTGTGATCGCCTTGCCGAGTGTAACCAGTGCATTCCCGACAGATTTTATTGCGAATACTGAAGTAACCCTCACGGGTAACAACCTGGATGATGTAACAACAGTTATATTGGAAGGAACAACGGACGCCTGTACCATCGTTTCCAAAACCAGGAAGCAGATGCTGATCCGTATGCCGGCCACTACAGCTAACCGCGCCAAGCTTAAACTTACCAATGCTTCCGGAATACGTATTACGGATATGGAATTTGTGAATGTAAGCCGGGCCATCACCGTATTCAGTGACCAGCTGGATAATGGGTTTGAAAACTGGGGCTGGGGTGGTGATTTTAATGCCTCTGCGGATGATAAAATTACCGGAGCAAAAAGTATGAAAGCCGCTTACGATCCCGCCGGAAGCTGGGGAGGTATGCAGCTGGGTAATGGTGGTTCAGTGAACATTGCCGGGTATAAATATTTCTCATTCTGGGCCAAGGGAGCGGATATTGATAAAAACGTTCAGTTCCTGATTAACTGGGGTAATCAGAAAGTGATTACTATACCGGCGAATAAATGGACTTACTTCAGGTATGAGCTGGCCACAGCATATCCGGGGGTGAATGATGTAAACAATGTCACATTCCAGATCCAGGAAGCTGGTAAAACCATTTATTTCGATAACATTATGTTCTTTAAATAAAATGGTACCGGGTAAGGCAATGCCCGGTTTCGTTTGAGAATAAGCAGTCATCGTTTAAGCCGTTTCTGGTTCGGGTAACTGTTATCAGAGACGGCTTTTTTTCAAAGCAGATGAATACACCAAAATTAATACGGCTTTTTTTACTGGCAGGATCACTGGTTGTTCTTCTTACCGCCAATGCCGGGGATCCTTTTGTAAGCGTAAAGAATGGCCGGTTCATGCTCGGCAACCTGCCATATTATTATGTGGGGGTGAACTACTGGTACGGCGGACTGGAAGCTAATTCGGCTAAAGGCCAATCACGTATCCGGGAGGAACTTGATTTTTTACAAAAGAAAGGAGTCTCCAACCTCCGCGTACTGGCCGGTGCGGAAGGGACCGGACAAATCAATGGGGTTCCACGGGTGGAACCCGCCCTGCAACCTGCACCTGGTGTATTCAGGGAAGATTTATTAAAGGGGCTGGATTTCCTGCTGGCCGAAATGGGCCAACGGAAAATGAAAGCCATCATTTATTTCAGTAATAACTGGGAATGGAGCGGTGGTTTCCTGCAATACCTCAACTGGAACGGAATGATGGCAGACAGTATCCTGCAGCGGAAACTCAGCTGGGATGAAATGCGTGATTATGTGAAGGAATTCTATAACTGCGGGAACTGTATCAGTCAGTATGAAGCACAACTGAAATTACTGGTGAACCGCCGGAACAGCATCACCCAAAAGAAATATACAGATGATCCGGCCATCATGTCCTGGGAAATCGCCAATGAACCAAGACCCATGCGACCGGTCTCCATAGACGCCTACAAAAAATTTATCCATGTCACCGCGGCATTAATCAAATCCCTCGATCCGAATCACCTGGTGACCACCGGGGCGGAAGGAGATGTCGGGGCAGAGAATATGGAAGTGTATAAAGCAATACACGCCGACAAAGAAATTGATTATCTCACGATTCATATCTGGCCCAAAAACTGGGGATGGTTCAGTGATACCGCCATCGGCCGGAGTTTTGACCAGGTACTCGAAAAGACAGGAGACTATATCAATCGTCACCGGAGCGCGGCAAAAGAACTCGGTAAGCCGTTGGTGATTGAAGAGTTTGGCCTGCCCCGTGACAGGCATTCCTTTTCCTTACAAAGTACTACGGGCTACCGCGATAAATATTATGCCTTTGTATTTGCTTACCTGACGGATAAGGAAAAAAATAACGGAATTATCAGTGGGGCCAATTTCTGGGCTTTCAGCGGAAAAGGCCGTCCTTCCCACCGGCAGTTGCTCTGGGCAAAAGGAGATGATGTGTTGGGTGATCCGCCAGTGGAAGAGCAGGGACTGAATTCAGTATTCGATACCGACAGGACTACATGGAATGTGGTAACTTCCTGCACCGGGAAACTGAAAAAGAAAAAATGAAACAAGAGTTGAACCGGATATTTTTTGGTGTTTGCCTGTTAATGACAGGCTCAGGACTTTGCGAGGCGCAATCAGATCTGCCTGCTGATCCTGCCGCCACAAAAGAAACAGTCAGCCTGTACCATAATCTGAAAAGAACCGCGCAGAAAGGATTTCTTTTCGGGCACCAGGATGACCTCGCCTATGGCGTGGAATGGAAATATAAAGAAGGA
>CAZFLL010000013.1:13781-28934 GCA_964519865.1 uncultured Chitinophaga sp.
TCGATAAACCCCGGTGGCAGTAATCATGCATTATATAAAGAATGGCTGGATAAAGTGGCCGGATTTATCGGTTCACTGAAAGGCAGTAAAGGGGAAGCGATACCGGTTTTATTCCGCCCGTTTCATGAACACAGCGGCAGCTGGTTCTGGTGGGGACGGAATAACTGCACCGTATTTGAATACCAGACCCTCTGGCGCTTTACTTTTTATTACCTGCATACAGAAAAGAAACTCCATAATATTCTTTGGGTGTATAATACCGGGGGTGATTTTAATAACAGGGATGAATACCTGGAACGTTACCCGGGGGATGATAAGGCGGATATCCTGAGCTTTGACACCTACCAGTATGGGGATCCATCCAAAGAAAAATGGTTTGAAGAGAATACCAGCCGCCGGTTGAGAATGGTGGATTCGCTCGCAACTGAAAAACACAAGTTGCTGGCCCTGGCGGAAACCGGGTATGAAGCAGTACCTTTTGCCAGCTGGTGGACAAAGACACTGATGAATGCGGTTGGTGATGCTAAAATCTGTTATCTCCTGATCTGGCGTAACCATGGCTATCACAAGGACATGAAGAAGATGCATTATTACGCACCGTATAAGGGTCAGGTATCAGAAGAGGACTTCCGGGAATTTTATAAACTGGAAAGAACCTTATTTGAAAAAGACGCACTGAATGAAAAATTATATCAATAACGATTTCATAGGCAAAGCAAACAAAGCAGTCGTAAAAACAGCAGTTGCGGGCTGATTCTTCAGCCTGCAATCTGTTTTGTTTATTGCCATTGGTTAAGATTTAAAAATAATTGGATGAAGCTGACCCTGATCGATATCAGTATTATTGTTTCCTACCTGCTCACGATGCTGATGCTGGGATGGTTTCTCCGTAAAAAAGCAAGGGTAAACAAAGAAAGCTACCTGATGGGGGGTAAGAAACTGCCCTGGTACATGCTGGGTATGAGCGATGCTTCTGATATGTTTGATATCAGCGGCACGATGTGGATGGTGGCCCTTTGCTTTGTCTATGGGGTGAAAAGCATCTGGATACCCTGGCTCTGGCCTGTATTCAACCAGGTATTCAATATGATGTACCTGAGTAAATGGCTGCGCCGGTCCAACGCCAACACCGGGGCAGAATGGCTGGCCACACGTTTCGGTCTCAAAGGAAAAGGCGTGACCGGGTCACACAGTATCGTAGTGGCTTTTGCCCTGATCGGTTGCCTTGGTTTTTTAGCCTATGGCTTTATCGGCCTTGGCAAATTCATTGAAATCTTCGTGCCCTGGGAACTGGTCAAAGACTATATCCCGTTTGATATAGCTCCCCAGTACGTGGCTCATTTTTATGGTATCGTATTCACCCTGTTCGCCATGTTTTACTCCATCCTGGGAGGTATGCACAGTATAGTGATCGGCGACCTCATCAAGTATGCGATCATGACCATCGGTTGTTTTGCTATTGCGGCAATCGCCATGATCCACCTGCGCGGCCATTCACTGAATGTACCGGCTGGTTGGAGTGACCCCTTCTTTGGCTGGAAACTGAATCTTGACTGGACCGGAATTGTAAATGAGGCCAACCAGAAGATCAAAGACGACGGGTTTGGTTTATTTGGCTTGTTGTTTATGATGATGCTTTTCAAAGGCGTGTTTGCCGCGGCTGCCGGCCCGGCACCGAATTATGATATGCAGAAGATACTTTCCACCAGGTCCCCGAAAGAAGCCTCCAAAATGACCGGCTTTGTTTCCATTATCCTCTTACCGGTCCGGTATTCAATGGTGATCGGGCTGACCGTCCTGGGATTATTATATTATAATCAGCTTAACCTGGGCAACGGAAGCGGTGGGGTGGATTTCGAAAGGATCCTTCCCGGTGCGATCAATAATTTCCTGCCGGTGGGCATTCTTGGGCTGGTACTGACCGGTTTACTGGGTGCCTTTATGGGTACATTTTCCGGAACACTCAATGCCGCCCAGGCCTATATCGTAAATGATATTTACCTGAAGTATGTCAATAAAGAAGCGTCCAATAAAAAAATCATCCGCATGAATTACCTGGTGGGTGTATTGGTGGTGGCCCTTGGAGTGATCCTGGGATTTTTTGCCAAAGATGTAAACAGTATTCTGCAATGGATCGTATCCGGTCTTTACGGCGGGTATATTGCCTCCAATGTACTCAAATGGTACTGGTGGCGGTTTAATGCCAATGGTTTTTATATAGGTATGCTGACCGGTGTGGCCGGGGCCCTGGTTTTTTCCCGGTTATTCACCGGTATAGAATTTCTTTATTATTTCCCCTTGCTCTTCCTCCTGTCACTGGCCGGCAGCCTGATCGGCACATTCACCGCGCCACCAACAGATGAGGAAACATTGAAAAAATTCTACCGGACCGTCAGGCCCTGGGGTTTCTGGAAACCTGTGCATGAACTGGTGCTGAAAGAAGAACCTGGTTTTGAACCCAACCGGCGTTTCAAACTGGATATGTTCAATGTGGCACTGGGAATCATTGCTCAGTTATGCATGACTATACTTCCAATGTACGTGGTATTGTCGATGCACCTGCCTTTGTTATTTACGGTTTTATTGTTGATCCTGATTATTCTCATCCTGAAAAAAACATGGTGGGATAAACTGGAAGATTAATCATTATAATTCGAGAATCATGCGTAATAATTTCTACAGTCGCCTGGAAAAGCTGGAAAAAGCACAGGAAGTACTGACCGCAAAGAGGAATGAAAGAGCACCCGCGGAACAGGGGAATGGAATAGTGGAGCGTTATAAATACCCTGTACTCACGGCGGCACATACACCACTTTTCTGGAGGTATGACCTGAACCCGGAAACAAATCCAAACCTGATGCAGCGCTTTGGGATCAATGCGGTGCTGAATCCCGGTGCGATCAAATGGAATGATAAATACCTGCTGGTGGCCCGGGTGGAAGGGGCTGACCGCAAATCATTTTTTGCTGTGGCGGAAAGCCCGAACGGGATTGACCAGTTTAAATTCTGGGATTACCCCCTGCAAATGCCTGAAACGGGTGTGCCGGATACCAATATTTATGACATGCGGCTGATTGCCCATGAAGATGGCTGGATATATGGAGTGTTCTGCACCGAACGCAGGGATCCCTCCGCACCAGCTACAGATCAGTCGGCAGCCATTGCTCAATGCGGATTGGCCCGTACCAAAGACCTGAAACACTGGGAAAGATTACCGGACCTGAAGACACAGTCGCCCCAGCAGCGTAATGTGGTGTTGCACCCGGAATTTTATAACGGACGGTATGCCTTTTACACCCGCCCGCAGGATAAGTTTATTGAAGCAGGAAAGGGCGGTGGTATCGGCTTTGGCCTGAGCAATTGTATGGAAGGAGCGGTCATTGATGAAGAAAAAGTGATTGATCCTAAAGTATACCATACGGTGTATGAAATGAAAAATGGCCTGGGACCGGCACCGATCAAGACAGAGAAAGGCTGGCTCCACCTGGCACATGGTGTTCGTAATACAGCGGCCGGACTTCGGTACGTATTGTACATGTTCATGACCGATCTGCAGGATATCACCCGGGTGATTTTTAAGCCTGCCGGTTATTTTATGGCACCGGAAGGGGAGGAAAGAATCGGGGATGTGTCGAATGTGGTATTCAGTAATGGCTGGATCGCGGATGAAGACGGCACCGTATTTATTTACTATGCATCATCAGATACAAGAATTCATGTGGCCACCAGTACTGTCAATAAACTCATGGATTATGTGATGCATACGCCCCCCGATACATTCACTTCGGCCGGTTCGGTTAAAACACTGAACCAGCTGATTGATAGAAACCTGTCCGTAAATGCAACGAAAAACGAAAACCGGGCCAATGCCGGTTGTGCCTGATGATTGAACTAAAAGAACATATTGATCCGGTTTCACTGGCTGCTTTTCCAGATGCATGGAGGAGGGAACTGGATGAAGTGCTTTACTACTGGGCAGCATATGTTACGGATCAACAGCAGGGATTTTACGGAAGTGTAAATAATGATAACCGGCCAGATCCGGAAGCACCCGTCGGACTTGTGATGTGCAGCCGTATTCTCTGGGCCTTTTCAGCTGCAGCACCAGTAACCGGCAACCCGGTTCACCGGCAGATGGCTGACCGGGCTTACCAATTTATCACCACACATTTTTTTGATAGAAAATCCGGAGGGGTTTATTGGTCAGTTGAACCATCCGGCGATGTGCATGACCCGAAGAAACAACTCTACGGGCAGGCTTTTGGTATCTATGGATTGTCCGAATATTTCCGGCTTACGGCTGATCCCGAAGCACTGAATGCAGCGATTGAGCTTTTCCGCCTTATTGAAGTATACGGATTCGATAAAGAGAAAAACGGGTATATCGAGGCTTTTGCACGCGACTGGTCTGACATATCCGATCTCCGCCTGAGTGAGAAGGATCATAATGAGCGGAAGACGATGAACACTCACCTGCATGTCATCGAAGCCTATGTGAACCTGTATACCGTATGGCCGGATACAAAACTGAAAGAAAGTATCCGCAACCTGCTCTGGCTCTTTGACCGGTATTTTATCAATCATCAGAATTATCACCTGAATTTATTTTTTGATGATGACTGGAATAATAAGTCAGGATTACAATCTTACGGACATGATATTGAAGCGGCCTGGCTGCTTCAGCAATCTGCGGAACTGCTGGGAGATCAGGAGTATATTGACCATTTCAGGCAACTGTCGCTGCCGGTTACCCGGGCAGCGGCTGAGGGATTGGATAAAGACGGGGGCTTATGGTATGAATTTGAACCGGCATCCGGTGAGCTCGTAAAGGAAAAACATTCCTGGCCGCAGGCAGAAGCCATGGTCGGCTTTTATAATGCCTGGCAGCTCAGCGGGGATAGCCGGTTTTTACAGCAATGCATGGATAGCTGGGCCTTTATTGAAAAGTATATTATCGATCATCAAAAGGGCGAATGGTTCTGGGGCGTACAGGCGGATTATTCAGTCATGCAGAAAGACAAAGCGGGCTTCTGGAAATGCCCTTACCATAATACCCGTGCCCTGCTTGAACTGATGCGGCGGATCAACCTAAAATGAATTTATTATGAAAACAACGCAAAGTTTTTTTTACAGCTGCCTGCTGATTGCAGTCCTCCCCATAATGATTTCCTGTAAAAAGAAAGGCGGATCAGCCCCGCCACCAACCGGGGATACCACGACGGTAAATCCACAGGTGGATCCGGCACTGGCCAATACCATCGGTTTCTTTATGGATGACTGGCAGCCCAGGAATTTTACCGTTCCAACCACTTTTACCAATTCTTCAGTACCGGCATCGGCCGGAGTAACGGTTACGGTTGACCGAAGCAATGTAATCACCAAGGTTCCGCGTTCTTTTGCCTCCAATAATTCCAATTTATGGATGGGTCAGATCGTAACAGAAACCAGCCTGATGACCAACCTGACCAACCTGCACCCGCATATTATCCGTTTCCCCGGCGGCAGTATCAGTGATGTGTTTTTCTGGAACGCACAACCCAATACCCCACCCGCCGATGCACCCGCGCAACTGTTGCAGGATAATGGAACCGCAGTCGCTGCCGGATATTGGTATGGAAAAAATACAGCCAGCTGGACATTTTCCGTTGACAATTACTACAGCATGCTTCAGCAAACCGGGAATAAAGGCATGATCACTATTAACTATGGATATGCCCGCTATGGTACGGGTAGTAACCCGGTGGCCCGTGCCGCACACCTGGCGGCGGACTGGGTACGTTACGACAACGGCCGTACCCAATACTGGGAGATCGGGAATGAGAATTTTGGTACCTGGGAAGGCGGGTATCGCATTAACACGGCCAATAACCAGGATGGCCAACCTGAATTTCAGACCGGCCAGTTATATGGCCAGCACTTTAAAGTATATGCGGACTCCATGCGCAAAGCCGCCCAGGAAATCGGTAAAACAATTTTTATCGGGGCAGTCATGTCTGAGTCAGCTCCTGAAGCCTGGTGGACTTCCACCGCAAAGAACTGGAACAGCGGCCTCAATTCAGCAGCGGGTAATTATCCTGATTACTATATTGTACATAATTATTACACACCCTATCAGACCAATGCCACCGCCGATGTGATCCTGAATACCCCCATCCCCGTTACACAAACGATGATGGACTATGTGAAGCAGACCATCTCAGGCGCAGGTCTCACACAAAAACCAGTTATACTCGGGGAATGGAATATCACTTCCTCCGGATCCAAACAACAGGTATCCCATATCAATGGCCTGCATGCCGTAATGGTATTAGGAGAGTCTTTAAAGAATAAATTTGGCATGACCGCCCGCTGGGACCTGGCCAATGGCTGGAGTAACGGTGATGATCATGGGATGTTTAACCAGGGAGATGAACCGGATGCCGTGCCGAAATGGAATCCGCGTCCCGCATTTTATCACATGTATTTCTTTCAGCAATACCTGGGCGACCGGCTTGTAGCCGCCAGCTCTACAAACAGTGATGTGATCGCTTATGCTTCTTCGTTTACATCTGGAGAAACAGGTGTCGCGCTGGTAAATAAAGCAGCTGATGCAAAGTCCATCCAGGTGGATATTAAAAATTTCAAAAAGGGTAGCCGTTTTTACTGGTATACACTAACCGGCGGTACAGATAATGGCGAGTTTTCCCGGAAAACACTGGTGAACGGGGTAACTTCCGCATCAGCTGCAGGTGGACCATCCAATTATATGGACCTGAGTCCCTACGCCGGTCCCACCGCGAATGGAATCAGGGTGGTGGTGCCCGGAAGAGCCGCAGTATTTATGGTTGTATCAAAACAATAAGGTTTCATGAGAAAATACTTTTTTGCCGCTGTCCTCATATGTATCACCGGGCTAAGTGTTTCTGCACAGAAAGCACATTTTGTAAAGACAGGTGATGGTGTAATAGTTTATCCGGATAATGCCGGCGCCGGAACCGCAAAAGCGGTCCGGCTGATCGTGTATAATGATCATATCATCCGGGTTACGGCCACTGATCAGCAGGAGTTTTCAACGGCCACCAGTCTCGTCGTTAATTCGATGCCGGGTAAAACGGAATGGCAACTTCAGGAATCTGCCGGACAGGTTGAATTAGTAACAGCTGCGCTCAGGGCACGTGTCAGGCTTGGTTCAGGGGCAATTACTTTTTTTGATCAGGCCGGACAATTGTTGTTACAGGAACGGGAGCTCAACGGGCGGAGTATGGAGCCGGTGATGGAGGAAGGGAAATTATTAAAAAGCCTTAAACAGATTTTTGAATCCGGTTCGGATGAAGCATATTATGGACTGGGACAACACCAGGATGACAGCTGGAATTACAAGGGAAAAAAAGTGATCTTCTTCCAGAACAATACGGAAGTGGCTGTTCCCTACCTGGTTTCAATAAAGAATTACGGGATTCTCTGGGATAACTATTCATACAGTGAGGCCGGGGATATCCGGCCCATGCGCCAGTTATCTGCTTTGCAGTTGTATGATAAAATGGGAAACCCTGGCTGGCTCACCGCATCCTATTATAATGATAAAAGCAAACCAGGTGAATTACTGTTTGAAAAAGCGGAATCAGAGATCTGGTATCCGTATATGAATGACCTGCTGCAACGGGCACCCAAAGAATTCAAACCGGCGTCTGGCAAGATAATATGGGAAGGCAGCCTGGGAGCTGCTGAAACCGGTAACTACTCGTTTAAATTCACCTATGGCGGATACATTAAATGTACGGTGAATGGTAAACTTCTTTTTGATAAATGGCGGCAGTCCTGGAATCCGGGTACAGCGCTGACGGATATCTATCTCGAAAAAGGAAAGAGATACCCCGTGCGAATCGAATGGATACCGGATGGCGGGGAGTCCTATGTATCGGCTTCCTTCCTGCCTCCGCCGGCCATTGCAGATCAAAACAGTTTCAGTTTTCTTTCTGCGGCAGGGAAGGAGATTGATTATTATTTTGTAAAAGGAAATCAACCGGATGATATCGTAAAAGGTTACCGCGAGTTGACCGGAAAAGCACCGATTGTTCCGAAATGGGCAATGGGTTTCTGGCAAAGCCGGGAACGCTATAAATCACAGGAGGATATTCTCAATACAGTAGCCGAATTCAGGAAAAGAAAAATACCGCTGGATAATATTGTACAGGACTGGTTTTACTGGAAGGAAAATGACTGGGGCAGCCAGGACTTCGACCTGTCCCGTTTTCCCAATGCAGATAGTATGATCGATGTGCTGCACAGGAAGTATAAAGCACAACTGATGATTTCCGTATGGCCTAAGTTTTATGAGAATATCAGCAGCTACAATACATTTAATAAAAACGGATGGCTCTACACACGCAATATCGCCGACCGCCAGAAAGACTGGGTGGGACCGGGATATGTTTCCACTTTTTATGATGTATTCAATGAGAAAGCCCGTAAAGCCTTCTGGGATTTATTACAGCAGAAATTATTCAGTAAAAAAGTGGATGCCTGGTGGATGGATGCCAGTGAACCGGATATACAATCCAATGTTTCACCGGAAAAAAGAAGACAGCAGATGCAGCCCCTGGCCCTGGGTACAGCGGCAGAATTTATGAATGCCTATCCGTTGATGAATGCTAAAGGGATTTATGAAGGACAACGCGGGGCCGATAGTACCAAACGGGTTTTCCTGCTGACCCGTTCTGCCTTTGCCGGTTCACAACGTTATGCCGCCAGTATATGGAGTGGTGATATAGGTGCCCGCTGGGAAGATATGCGTACACAGATCAGTGCCGGAATGAATTATTCTATTTCCGGTTTGCCCTATTGGACCCTGGATATCGGTGGATTCGCCACTGAAAACCGGTATAACAAAGTACCGATGGATGCAGCTGACCAGGATGAATGGCGCGAACTGCAGGCCCGCTGGTATCAATGGGGTGCTTTCCTTCCCTTGTTCCGTTCTCATGGACAATTCCCGCAACGCGAAATTTTTAATATAGCTCCTGAAGATCACCCGGCTTTTAAAAGCATGCTGTTTTATAACCAGCTGCGCTATCGCCTGCTTCCTTATAATTATTCACTGGCCGGACAGGCCTATCACCATGATTACACGTTAATGCGTGGTCTTATAATGGATTTTTCCGCAGATAAAAAAACCTGGAATATCGGCGACCAGTTTATGTTTGGACCATCCCTGCTGGTATGTCCCGTGTATACATACAAGGCCCGGACACGTACACTCTATCTTCCGGCCGGGCAGGGCTGGTATGATTTCTATACCGGGAACTATACAAATGGTGGTCAGACTGTAACCGCTGAAGCAGGTTATGAACGTGTACCCGTATATGTGAAAGCAGGCTCTATTTTACCCACCGGGCCATCCCTTCAATATACGGCTGAGAAAAAAGCGGATCCGCTCACCCTTTTTGTGTATGCCGGGAAAGACGCCTCTTTTACACTTTACGAAGATGAGGGGACCAATTATAATTATGAAAAAGGGTACTTCACAGAGATAGAATTCAGCTGGAGTGAATCAGCCCGCACGTTCACGGCCGGGGACCGGAAAGGTGTGTTTGACGGCATGTTGCAGAAACGGGAATTCAGGATCGTACTTGTAACACCCGATAAAGCAGCAGGGATAGACCAGGCTGTTAAACCGGTGAAAACACTTCAATATAAAGGGACTAAAACAGTGCTCCGATTTTAAGCATACTGGCATGAAATACTTGAACTATCTGTTGGCTGGCTGGCTGTTCCTGAACGTGCATACGACCGTTGCCCAGGAGCGGACCGGCGCTGTCAGGGAACGGGTTAATATTGATACCGGCTGGTGTTTTTCATTTGGGCACCCTGCTGATGTGTCAAAGGATTTTCAGCATGCCACCAGCTATTTTTCATACCTCGCAAAAGCTTCGTACGGGGATGGTGCAGCAGGCACACGCTTTGATGACAGGTCCTGGCGGAAACTCGATCTGCCTCATGATTGGGCCGTTGAACTTCCGTTTGACAGTAATGCCAGCCTGAGTCATGGGTTCAAGGCCCTTGGCCGTAACTTTCCTGATAACAGCATAGGCTGGTATCGCAAACACCTGTTTATTTCAAAAGCGGATCAAGGGAAACGGATAAGTATACAATTTGACGGCGTTTTCCGCCAATGCAGTGTATGGGTGAATGGATTTTATCTTGGCACAGAGCCCAGCGGCTATTCCGGTATGGAATATAATATTTCAGAATACCTGAATTACAACGGGGAGAATATTATTGCTGTACGTGTTGATGCCACTATGGAGGAAGGCTGGTATTATGAAGGAGCCGGAATTTACCGGCATGTGTGGCTGCAAAAAACGAATCCACTTCATGTCACCACTCACGGCAGTTATGTAAATCCTGTGCCCGTAGGCCAGGATGCGCTGTTACAGGTGAGTACCAATATTATCAACGAACAGACCCGGGCAGCCGCCTGTAGGGTACAATACCATGTGCTTGATGCGGCCGGGAATACTGTGGCCGATGCAGCGATCAGTGATTTTACCCTGGCGGCCTGGCAGCAACGGGATGTAACTACAGTACTGAAACTAACCGGGGTACATCGCTGGTCGATGGACACTCCTTATTTATATACACTGGTTACAGAAATCAGGAGCGGTACAGAAAAAAGGGATAGTGTCCAGACTGTAGTTGGTGTCCGGTCCTTACGCTTTGATCCGGATAAAGGATTTTTTCTGAACGATAAACCGATTAAAATTAAAGGCACCAATAATCACCAGGATCATGCCGGTGTGGGCACCGCCGTTCCGGATGCATTGCTCGGCTTCCGGTTGCGCCAGCTCAGACAAATGGGCGTAAACGCCTATCGTACGTCCCATCATCCGCCCGCTCCTGAATTGCTGGACAGTTGCGATCATTTGGGTATACTTGTGATTGATGAAAACAGGCTGATGGGTGTGTCCGCTCATCATTTTGAATATATGAAAAGGCTGATTATGCGGGACCGGAATCATCCTTCGGTTATCAGCTGGAGTATTGGCAATGAAGAGTGGGGGATTGAAGGAAATGAACTGGGGGCTGACATCGCACGATCGATGCAGGCCTATGTAAAAACAATAGACAGTACGAGAGGAATAACGGCTGCCATCAGCGGCGGCTGGCAAAAAGGTATTTCAAATGTGATTGATATAATGGGAGTGAATTATGTGGGACAGATCAATACAGATCAGCACCACCAGGAATTCCCCGATCAGCCCATGTGGGGAACCGAAGAAGGAAGCACCCGTGCCACGAGGGGGGTATATATAAAGGATGATGCGGGTCATTTACTCCCGGCCTATGATGCCCGCCCATATCCGAATTTTAAAACAATAGAAGAAGGATGGAAATACTATATGGCGAGGGACTACCTGGCCGGCATGTTTATCTGGACAGGGTTTGATTACCGCGGTGAACCAACCCCCTACGGTTGGCCTACTGTCGTATCGTATCATGGCATGCTTGATCTTTGCGGGTTTCCTAAAGATGTTTCCTGGTACCTGAAGAGCTGGTGGACGAAAGACACTATCCTGCATATACTCCCGCACTGGAACTGGAAAGGGGATGAAGGGAAAATAAAAGAGGTGTGGGTATACAGTAATTGTACAGTAGTTGAGTTATTGCTGAACGGGAAAAGCCTCGGCAAAAAGAAAATGGAACCGCTGGGCCACCTGGAATGGAAAGTGCCCTATGCACCAGGCAAACTGCAGGCAATCGGGTATATCAACGGGAAAAGGGTAGCTGTAACAAAACAGGAAACCACCGGTGAAGCATCCCTGGCTGTTTTATCTCCAGACAGAAGCACAATACAGGCAGACGGTAAGGATCTTTCTGTGATTACTGTTTCTGTGACGGATGCTTCGGGAAGAATGTTGCCGGCAGCTGCTGACGGGTTTACTTTTGATATTGAAGGCCCGGGACGTATCATCGGTGTGGGAAATGGTAATCCGGTTTCAAGGGAACCGGAAAGGTATATTCCTTCAGTTTTTTCGGTTCAGCCATATTTAATAAAGGAAAAAGCGGTAATGGATTTAAGGGATGAAAAAAAACTATCGGAACCCGGTTTAGATGACTTGGCATGGGAACCGGCTTTCAGGGCTTCGAGGGACAGTTTATTTGGCCGCCAGGCAAATTTCGTTATCAGCAGGGGCTATTTTTTAATGCCCGATACAGACAGTACAACAGTGGTTACCTACTTTAGCAGAAATATCGGCAAAGAACAGTCTGTTTATTTAAATGGTGTAAAAGTGGCAGCAGGGATGAACAGGGACACGGCGATCGGGCTCAGCCGGTCTTTATTGCGACCGGGAAGAAACAGCTTCGTTATAGTAGCGGCACCGTTCCTGAAAGTGAATCCCTGGGACGAAGTGAATACGGATCCTGGGAGGATCCGGTTATATACACCTGCCGGTAAATGGCAGCGTAAACTGTTTAATGGATATGCACAGGTGCTTGTACAATCAACCGGGCAGAAAGGTACAATTATACTGAGTGCCGTCGCAAAAGGGTTGCCGGTCGTGAAAAAGGAAATCCTGGCCAGGTAATAATGAATAATAACACGTAAAAATCGATATATGAAAGGTACTATACTAACGGCAATCTGCATTTTAATGGCATTTTCTGCCACCGCACAAAAACAAGTAAACACGGCTGAAGCCCAGGCAGCGGCCCTGGTGAAGAAAATGACCCTGGAAGAAAAAGTTGGTCAGATGACCCAGGTGACTATGGCCGTATTTGCTAAGGGTGGTTGGGCCAATGAAGACGGGACGCTGGACCCGGTGGCCCTGAAGAAAACCGTAGTGGATTACAAAGTGGGTTCACTCCTGAATACAACCGCCCATGCATTACCGGTAGAGAAATGGCGCAGCATCATGACGCAGATCCAGGATGAAGTGAAGAATACGAGATTGAAGATACCGGTCATTTATGGACTCGATGCCATACATGGCCAGACCTATACCCTAAACTCCACCTTGTTTCCTCAGAACATTGCAATGGCCGCTACCCGAAACCCTGACCTGGTAAGGCAGGCAGCTAAGGTCACCGCGATGGAATTACGTTCCTCCGGTGTACGCTGGAATTTTGCACCGGTACTGGATATCGGACGCCAGCCGCTCTGGAGTCGTTTTCCGGAGACCTACGGAGAAGATGTGTATATGGTTAAAACAATGGGAGCTGCCGGAATTAAAGCCTATGAAGAAGACGGATTACAAAACCCAACCGCTGTAGCCACCAGTTTAAAACATTACCTGGGTTATTCTGCTTCCCGCAACGGGAAAGACCGTACCCCCATTTATTTGCCTGAAATCGAATTACGTGAATACTATCTCCCCCAGTTCCGTGAAGCCGTCAGGACAGGTTCCGCATCCGTGATGGTGAACTCCAGTGAGATCAACGGGGTGCCGGTACATGCCAGTAAATACCTGCTGACCGATGTGTTACGGAAAGAGCTTGGTTTTGAAGGCGTGATTGTAACTGACTGGGAAGATATCAAACGGCTGCATGACCGGCATAATGTGGCAGCTACCCCGCGCGAAGCCGTGGTGATGGCCATCAATGCCGGCATTGATATGAGCATGGTGCCCGGTGATTTTTCCTTTTATGACCTGCTGATCGAAGCCGTAAAAAAAGGGGAAGTTCCGATGAGCCGTATTGATGATGCGGTGAAACGTATTCTCGTGATAAAGTATAAAACCGGCTTATTTGAGAATCCTTATCCTGAGCCGGCCAGCTTTGGCAATTTCGGCAAACCCGAATTCCAGCAATATGCGCTGGATGCTGCGCATGAAGCAATGACCCTGTTGAAGAACAGTGACAATATCCTGCCCCTTGCTAAAAATAAAAAAGTACTGGTGGCCGGTCCTGCCGCACAAAGTATCAGTGCCCTGAATGGCTGCTGGAGTTATACCTGGCAGGGAAATGTTGACAAATGGTATCCGGCTGACAGCAAGACTATTTACCAGTCATTTATTGATAAACTTGGTGCCGCTAATGTGATCACTACCACCCAGCCCGGGTTTGACAGTCCACAGAATTATGATGTGAATGCGCTGAAGAAAGCCGCTGCAGGTGTGGATGTGATTGTACTCTGTATCGGGGAAAATGCCTATGCGGAAAGTCCGGGTAATATCCGTGACCTGGCCCTGCCCAAAGAACAGGAAGACCTGGTAAATGCAGCTGCCCTTACCGGTAAACCCGTTATTCTTGTGCTCACAGAAGGAAGGCCTCGTTTTATATCCAATATCGAACCTGCTGTAAAAGGAATCCTGATGGCGTACTGGAGCGGCCGCAAAACGGCTGAAGCCATTGCCGATGTTTTATTCGGCGATTATAATCCATCCGGAAGATTACCCTTCTCTTATCACCGGAGCATGGGGGAAATTGTACTGTATGACCGTAAGCCTACTGAAGAAGTGAGGGAAGTATTTAATGATAATATAAACACCGGCTATGATCCGCTTTATCCCTTTGGATATGGCCTGAGCTACACCACTTTCAGTTACAGCGGGCTTACCCTCAGCAGTAACACACTTAATGCCACCGGATCTGTCACTGTTACTGTACAGGTTAAAAATACAGGGACCCGTTCCGGCAAACACAGTGTGGAACTTTATACACGGGATCTGTATGCCAGCATTACCCCCAATATGCGCCGGTTGCGCGGTTTCCAGAAAATCAGCCTGGAACCGGGTGAAACCAAAGCAGTCAGTTTTACCCTGACAAAGGACGACCTGGCATTTGTAAATGCGCAGCTGAAGACGGTAACTGAACCCGGCGAATTTGAAGTGATGATCGGGGAACTGAAAACTAAGTTTACATACCAGTAATAAACGGGGTTATGAATAAGCGATTCCGGTTATTTTTCTTTACAATGTTGCTTTTTATGCTGTCCCATAATGGCAGTGCGCAGCGACCACTGCATTTTTTCGCAGCAGATCATGCGTTTATTCAGTACACAGGCCGGATTGATTTCAGTAATCCAAAACTGCCCCGGTTCTGGCAGCCGGCAGTCATGGTCAGTTTCCGTTTTAAAGGAAGTGATGCCGATATACTGCTCAATGATGAACAGCTCTGGGGAAGTAACCAGAATTACCTGGAACTGGTGGTGGATGGGAATGCGGTACGGGTACA
>CAZFLL010000013.1:29034-40955 GCA_964519865.1 uncultured Chitinophaga sp.
GGTATCGGGCTGATGCATAGCTGCTGTAACCTGGATATCATTATGCCCCGGGTCTATGACAAGATCAGTATGCGTAACGATACCATTCCCTGGAATTTCAATAACTACCAGCCGGATATTGTTACGGTCTGCCTCGGGCAGAATGACGGGGTACAGGACTCCACTGCTTTCTGTACAAATTATATTCAGTTTGTTAAACGGTTAAGGGATTATTATCCCAGGGCCCGGATATTACTCCTCAGCAGCCCGATGGCCGATCAGCGGCTCCGTGAATTCCTGCGCAGCAGCCTGAAATCAGTTATAACCACCCTGCAGAATGCCGGTGAGAAGCGGATCACCATGCATGTATTTGAAAAATCCTATACGGGGGGGTGCGATTACCACCCATCGGTGGCGGAACATGCCGTTATAGCCGCCGAGCTCAGCGGGGTGATCCGCAAGTGGATGAAATGGTGACAGGGATCGGGTAAAAGTTGGCGCCGATGATGTAGATTGCTGTAAATTTTTTTTATGTACACTGCTGCAGACAACAGGTATGCTTCAATGAAATATAACCGCTCTGGTAAAAGCGGATTATTGCTGCCCGCAATTTCTCTCGGACTCTGGCAGAATTTCGGCAATGCCGATCAGTATGAACACATGAAGTCGATCATCCTCGGGGCATTCGACCGGGGCGTTACTCATTTCGACCTCGCTAATAATTATGGCCCCCCCGGCGGTGAAGCGGAACGCAACTTTGGAAAAATGCTCAAAGAAGAGCTTTATGCTTACCGGGATGAACTGATCATTTCCACCAAGGCCGGTTATTATATGTGGCCGGGTCCTTATGGCGAATGGGGTTCCCGTAAAAACCTGCTGGCCAGTTGCGACCAGAGTCTTCGCCGGATCGGGCTTCCATATGTCGATATTTTTTATTCACATCGCCCTGATCCCAATACACCGATTGAAGAAACCATGCAGGCGCTGGACTCCATCGTTCGTAGCGGAAAGGCCCTGTATGCCGGTATCTCCAATTACAATGCGGAACAAACCCGGAAAGCAGCTGCCGTATTAAAACAACTCGGTACACCCTGCCTGATCCATCAGCCCCGTTATTCGATGCTCGACCGCTGGGTCGAAAATCCGGGAACAACGGATGGCAAATCCCTGCTGGATGTAGTGGATGAACAGGGTATGGGAGCCATTGTGTTCTCCCCGCTGGCCCAGGGCAGGCTGAGTGATAAATATATCAATGGGGTCCCCACCAATTCGAGAATCGGCCGTGCATTGCCCAATGGCGCGATACAAACCAAGGACCTGAGTGCGGATATGATTGAAAAAATCAAACAGCTCAATGCGATTGCCTTACAGCGGGGGCAGACACTGGCCCAGATGGCGATTGCCTGGTTGTTAAAAGACCAGCGGATCACATCGGTACTGGTGGGAGCCAGTTCCATCGGCCAGCTGCAAAACAGCCTGGATGCATTGAATGTAACCGGTTTTACAACAGAAGAACTACTGCAGATCGAATCGATTTTATCACAATAACAATATAACGATATGAAAAAGCTGGTCCTTTTCGGGATACTGCAATGCCTGGTGCTCTTGCTCACTGCTCAGAAAACTAAAACATACCAGCTTTTATCACCCGATAAAAAAAATAAGATCAGTATTGTGTCAGCCGGCACAATCACCTGGTCTGTACAGCATGATAATGTCACGGTATTGGCCCCTTCCTCCCTGGCATTGGAACAGCCCGGTTTTTCCATAGTAGCGGGAGCCAGTCCCGTTCTTACTGCCCGTCAGCGGCTGATCAATGATACATTCCCCGCGATTGCCTATAAAAAAGATAAAGTAATCAATTACGCCAATGAATTAACACTGGAATGCAAAGGCAATTACAGTATTGTCTTCCGGGCCTATAATGATGGGGTGGCCTACCGGTTTATTACAAAATTTCCCGGTGAATTAGTACTGACCCGTGAAGAAGCCGCATTTAACTTTCCTGCCGACCTGCAGGTTCACATCCCCTATACCAGTGATCTCCGGCAAAAAGAACGTTATTCCTGTTCGTTTGAAGAATTCTATACCCGTGCTAAATTATCGGAACTGCCGCCGGATTCACTGGCTTACCTGCCCCTGTTGCTGCAGGTGAATGATACGTTGAAGGCGGTGTTGCTGGAAGCGGATGTACAGGATTACCCGGCCATGTTTGTTCAGCATAATTCCAGATTGAATAACAGCCTGTCAGCCGTTCATGCCCCTTTCCCGGCTGCTGAAGAAACCCGTGGAAAATACGGGATCAACTATGCAGTCACAAAAAGAGAAAATTATATTGCCCGCACAACCGGTACCCGTTCCTTTCCCTGGCGCGTTATGGTGATCAGCGAAAAGGACAGGGAACTGCTGGATAATGATATGGTGCAGAAATTGTCAGCACCTTCACAGATCAGCGACCCTTCCTGGATCAAACCGGGTAAAGTTGCCTGGGACTGGTGGAATGACTGGAATATTTCAGGAGTGGATTTTAAAGCAGGTATCAATACACCAACGTATAAGTATTATATCGATTTCGCTTCAAAGAATAAACTGGAGTATGTGGTGCTGGATGAAGGCTGGAGTGATGACTGGGATCTGAATAAACTCAATGAACGGATTGACCTGGGTGAATTACTGAATTACGCCAGGCAAAAAAACGTGGGGCTGATCCTCTGGAGCACCTGGTATGCACTGTCCCGGGATATAGAAGGACTATGTGCGAAATATGCAGCTATGGGGGTAAAAGGATTCAAAGTTGATTTCCTGGATCGCAATGACCAGAAGATGGTGGCCTCCTGTTATGAAATGGCGGCCATTGCGGCCAAGCATCATATCCTGCTGGATTTCCATGGTATGTTTGCCCCGCAGGGTTTGCAACGCACCTGGCCCAATGTGATCAACTTTGAAGGGGTACGTGGCATGGAATATATGAAATGGCATCCGGATGACCGGGTACAGGAGCATGCACTCAGTATTCCTTTTATCAGGATGATGGCCGGTCCGATGGATTATACCCCCGGCGCCTTCCGGAATATGACCAAGGGCAATGCCAGGCCCAGTAATAGTCTGCCGCAAAGTCTGGGTACCCGCAGTCAGCAAATGGCCATGTATATTGTATATGAGGCCCCGCTGCAGATGCTCGCAGATAATCCGACCATCTATGCAAAAGAACAGGAATGTACCAGTTTTATTGCCGCTGTGCCCACCAGCTTTAATGAAACAAAAGCACTGGATGGGCAGCTCGGGGAATACCTGGTAATGGCCCGCCGGAAGAATGATACCTGGTTTGTGGGAGGTATGACCAACTGGACTGGTCGCGATATCACTGTTGACCTGTCTTTCCTGCCGGCAGGTGAATATACTGCTGAACTTTTCCGTGACGGGATCAACGCGGACCGTGACGCCACCGATTATAAAAAAGATATACAAACAGTAAGCAATAGTCGTAAATTGACCATTCACCTGGCACCGGGCGGGGGATTTGCGATGCGGCTGACAAAAAACTAACAGGGAATGAAGTGTTATTTCACCGCAATTCTTTTCATCCTGGCAGGTATCAATGCGTATACGCAGGGGAAGCTGACAGATAAAAAGGCGACCCCTGAAACAAAGGCCCTGGCCCGCAACCTCAGTAAATTATCCCGTCAGCATATACTCTTTGGACACCAGCATGCCACCGAGTACGGGCATGGCTGGAGCGGGGATGCGGATCGAAGCGATGTAAAATCTGTTACCGGCTCACACCCGGCCGTCATCGGGGTGGATTTCAGCGGATTGAGTGGCCGGCCTTCTTTGGAAATTGAAAAGGAAAAGGCCAGGCTCCGTGACCAGATCACTGCCACTTATAACAGGGGCGGGGTGGTTACCGCGTCCTGGCATTTTATCAACCCGGTTTCTCCCGGAGGTTTTTATTGGGTGGATACCGTTTCAAAACCCGCCGTAAAATATATTATACCGGGCGGCACTTTTCATGAAGGCTACAAATCCATTTTAAAAACCATTGCAGAACTGGCTAATGCGTGTAAGGGGAGCGATGGCCGGCTGGTGCCCATGATCTTCCGTCCATTTCATGAACTGGACGGGTACTGGTTCTGGTGGGGTAAGAATTACTGTACAACAGATGAGTTTAAATCACTCTGGCGTTTTACCGTTTCTTACCTGCGGGATTCCTTAAAGGTGCATAATTTTATTTACGCTTTTTCCCCAGATTGCACTTTTAACAGTGAAGCAGAGTATGCCGAACGTTACCCGGGTAATCAATGGGTGGATATGCTGGGACTGGATGACTATGCCGACTTTGGCCGGTATGGAAAATACAATCTTGATTCTGCATTCGCCCGTTTAAAGATCATGACTGGTTTTGCAACAAGGAATCATAAACTGGCCGCTTTAACAGAAACAGGACTTGAATCTATTCCGGATACAGCCTGGTGGACTGGTAAACTCATGGCTACTATTCGAAGGGAAAAACTGCGCCTTTCCTATGTACTCGTCTGGCGGAATGATCAGTATAGTCCTACCCATTACTATGCCCCCTTTCCCGGTCATGTATCCGTAAAGGATTTCCTGGAGTTTTATAATGATCCTTATACCTTGTTTGAAAAGGACCTGAAGAAAATATATAAACGATGAAAAAAATGATCCTGTTAACCGGCAGCTGCTTAATGCTGCTGGTTATTGCTGCACAACCGGTAAAACAGTTTGGACAGTTAACTGTAAAAGGAACACAGCTTAGCTCCTTTGATGGTAAGCCGGTGGTTCTGCATGGAATGAGTTTTGGCTGGCATAATCTCTGGCCAAGGTTTTATAATAAGGGAGCCGTTCACGAACTGGTCAGTAAATGGAACTGTACCGTGATCCGGGCCTCCATGGGCATCGAGCTGAATGACAGCGGGTACCTGAAGGCGCCGGCTGAATCAGAAAGGCTGATGCGGAATGTGATAGAGGCCTGTATCCGGGAAAACGTATATGTCATCATCGACTGGCATGACCATAACCTGCATGAAAAAGAAGCTATTGATTTTTTCAGCCGTATGTCTGCCGCCTATGGCGCCAACCCGCATGTGTTATATGAATTGTTCAATGAACCGGATTATGAGACCTGGCCCCAGGTAAAAGCCTATGCAGAGAAAGTGATTGCGGCTATCCGGGAAAATGACCCGGACAATATCATATTGGTGGGCTCACCCCGTTGGGACCAGGATATACATTTACCAGCGGCTGACCCGATAAAAGGATACAGCAACCTGATGTACACAATGCATTTTTACGCCGGCACCCATAAGCAATGGCTGCGTGACCGTACCGATGCTGCAATGGTTTCCGGTTTGCCGGTATTTATTTCTGAATGTGCCGGTATGGAAGCCAGCGGCAATGGGCCCATTGATAATAAAGAATGGGAATCCTATGTAAAATGGATGGACAGCAAAGGACTCAGCTGGATTGCCTGGTCCGTCTCTGATAAACAGGAAACCTGTTCTGTTTTATTACCTGCAGCTAAATCAAAGGGAAAATGGAAAGCGGCGGTAATAAAAGAATGGGGGCGAGTGGCCATGGCAGCACTGAACCGGTATAAGTAAATATTCACAGTAGATTCACCCGCAGCAATAAAAATATTTACGCCTCAGCCGGAAGGTTTTTGCTATTGACTGTAAAATACCGGTATTGTACATTTGGCCTACAATTCGACACTATGAAAGGCAAATTTCTCTTCGCACTGATTATTGGCATTATTCTCCTTGAGTCCTGTACCCGCGTAATGACCCCTTACCAGGCAGCTAACAGCCCCCGTGGAAGGAAATGCGCGATCATCCGCTAAACCGGTTTAGTTTCCACCGAATACATTATTCACGGCACCCTCGAGCATCGGGAATTTTTCCACCACAAAACTTTTAATGGTGGCAATGGCTTTTTGTGCCTGCTCATCGGTAAGCCCGGCTTCCGCTTTCAGTTTATCGATTAATTCCTGCATATAGTATTGTTTATTGGATGCAAAATAAGAAAGGTCCGGTAATCACCGGACCTTTTAAACTATTTTACTTCTTCCTTTTTATTTCAGGTTTCTCTTTTCCCTATGCTACCTTGAGCAAACTCAGCTTGCTCTTGTCAAACTTCCGTTTTGCATATTCCAGGTCCAGTGTAAACTGGGTCTCCTTGGATGAGGGCAGCTCATACATCGCATCTGTAAGAATACCTTCACAGATACTGCGGAGACCGCGGGCACCTAACTTATACTCCATGGCTTTTTCCACCATGAAGTCAAGCACATCGTTCTCAATCATGAGTTCAATGCCTTCCAGTTCAAAGAGGCGGGTATATTGTTTGATCAGGGCGTTCTTGGGTTCCGTGAGGATAGCTCTCAGCGTTTCAGCGTCCAGCGGATCCAGGTGGGTAACCACCGGCAGCCGTCCCAGTAATTCGGGAATCAGTCCGAAAGATTTAAGGTCGGTGGCATTCACATAGCGCAGCAGGTTCTTCTTCATATTATCCTGCAGTTCCTTGTCCACATTAAAGCCAATGGTATTGGTCTGTACACGGCGGGCAATGATCTTGTCAATGCCATCAAACGCCCCACCACAGATAAAGAGGATATTCTGGGTATTGATCTTGATAAGCTTTTGTTCCGGATGTTTACGGCCACCCTGAGGCGGTACCAGTACATCGGTTCCTTCCAGGAGTTTCAGCATTCCCTGTTGTACCCCTTCACCGCTTACATCACGGGTGATGGAAGGGTTATCGCCTTTCCGGGCAATTTTATCAATCTCGTCGATATAAACAATACCGCGTTCAGCGGCTGTTACGTCATAATTACATACCTGCAGCAGTCTTGTCAGGATGCTCTCGACGTCCTCACCCACATAACCTGCTTCTGTAAAAACCGTTGCATCCACGATGGCAAAGGGAACATTCAGCATCCGGGCAATACTCTTGGCCAGGAGGGTTTTACCGGTTCCGGTCTCACCCACCATAATGATATTGCTCTTTTCGATCTCCACCTCATTGCCGGTATTCAGATCGGATACCTTTTGCTGTAAACGTTTGTAATGATTATATACGGCCACAGCCAGTACCTTCTTGGCTTCGTCCTGCCCGATCGCGTATTCGTCGAGGAATTTTTTTATCTCAATGGGCTTCTTTACCGTGAGCTTAAATGAGGCACTGGTGCGATCATCCTTGACAGTCAGTTCCTGTTCAATGATTTCCCGGGCATGCTCCACACAATTCTCACAAATATGCCCTTCCTGACCAGCGATCAGAATTTTTACTTCATCGCGGCTTCTGCCACAGAATGAACAATGTAATGGGTTTTTTGCCATGTTGCTTAACCTTAACTTAACCCTGGGCCAGGGCCCGGTTACAGGTAATATACAAAAATATAAAAAACCGCCGGTAATAGGCGGTTTTTATTTCCAAAAATAATGTAAAGTACTTATTCTAAGTCTGTTAAAGGGATTCTACGAGTTGGTCAGCGATGCCATATTCGATAGCTTTCTTAGCATCCATCCAATAGTCGCGGTCAAAGTCCTTGTAAATCTGTTCAACTGTTTTTCCACAATTTTTGGCCAGAATGGTGGCACCGATCTCTTTTACCCGGCGCGTTTGCTCGGCCTGGATCTCCAGGTCGATACTAACTCCCTGGATATGACCACCCAACGAGGGCTGGTGGATCATCACTTCACCATGGGGAAAGATATAGCGTTTGCCTTTTACCCCACCACTCAGCAGGATACTGCCCATAGAAGCGGCCAGTCCCATACAAATAGTACTTACCGGGCTCTTGATCATCTGCATGGTATCATATATGACCATGCCACTGGTGACCACCCCCCCCGGACTATTGATATAGAATTTAATTTCCTCGCCTGGCTTGTCGGCATCGAGCAGGAGCAGTTTGCTCACCACATCTTTGGCACTTTTATCATCCACCACACCCCAGAGGTACACGGCTCTTTTTTCAAAGAAATAGCGTTCCAGTTTTTTGCTGAACATGCCCAGGTCGCTCTTGGGTTCTTCATCCTTTTCTTCTTCCTCGTCCATTCTCCAGCTGGAGTATTTGTAATTGTTGCGGTTCATTTTTCAAAATTAATAGGTAATGAATTAGTCTTTTTTCTGTTTGCGGGGATTGACCAGCAGTACTTCATCCACCAGTCCGTATTCTTTGGCTTCAATCGCGGTCATCCAGTTGTCGCGGTCAAAATCTTTTTCAATTTGTTCCATGGATTTACCGGTATGAATATTCACCACTTCATACAGTTCCTTTTTCAGTTTGCGGATCTCATTCACGGTGATCTCGATATCACTGGCCTGTCCGCCAATGGCACCGCTGGGCTGGTGCATCATGATCCTGGAGTGTTTCAGGGCTGCTCTTTTGCCCTTGGTGCCGGCACCGAGCAGTACGCAAGCCATGGAAGCCGCCACACCGATACAGATGGTGGCAATATCAGGGCTTACATATTGCATGGTATCATATACACCCAGGCCAGAATACACACTGCCACCCGGACTGTTGATGTACATATTGATGTCACGGGAACGGTCAGTGGAATCAAGGAACAATAACTGGGCGGTTACGATATTTGCCACTTCATCATTGATCGGGTACCCCAGGAAAATGATCCGGTCCATCATCAGGCGGCTGTATACATCCATTACGGCCACATTCATTGAACGTTCCTCAATGATATTTGGCGTCATCGCTGTCACCAGGTGGGAGGCATAGCTGTTCAGGGTATTACTGGAAAGACCACGGTGCCTGACCGCGTATTTTTCAAATTCCGAATTAAACGTCATGTTAAGTAAGTTAATAAGTTAACAGGTTTACAAGTTGAAAAGGGAGACCCTCTTCATGACTGTTCCTGTGCATCAAATATCCGTCCAAATGCCGGAACTGCAAAATGAATGACGGAAAGTCAGGAATCAGTCGGGAGCCGGGAGTCGATAGTCAGGAGTCAATAACCTGGAGCCGCGAATTTTGAAGAAAAATTCAGGGATTAATTATCGGGTGCCTGCCTGGGATGCTCAGGAAGTTTTTCAGGGCTTTAATGAAAATGCAAAGGGGTTGTTTTTTACAACCCCTTTGCATTTTATAGTAAAATTTCTTAGAACGTCCTATTTCCTATTTACTATTTTCTATTACCTCTCAATGATGATGATGCTGGTGTTCTTCCACCATTTTGGTGAATTCGTCAGCAGTTATATCCTTGTCATCGGGCTTTACCTGTGCACCGGCCCATTCAAACATTTTCTGGGTCTGCAGACGGTTATAGGCATCCTCCACATATTTACGGTCCTTCATCATTTTCTCCACATAGTCAGTCACCCAGGGCTGATCATCCGCCAGGTTGGCACCACCCATATAGCTGAACAATTGCTGTTTGGCAAAAGCCCTTACTTCATCCGGGTTTACCTCGATGGCATTTTCCTGGACAATTTTGTCAGAGATCAGGGTCCATTTCAGCTGGCTCAGGAATTTGGGGAATTCAGCCTCAACTTCCTCATCTGTCTTAGGAGTCTCCCCCTGTGTCTTCACCCATTTTTTCAGGAATCCTTCCGGGAAATCAATCTTGGTCTGCTCCACCAGGATATGGAAAACCTGGTCATGGATCTGGTTGGTGGCCTGACCGTTCCAGTAAGCCTGGATCTCTTCCCGGATCTTATTCCGGAAATCAGCTTCCGTTTTTACTTCCTGGTTCGGGTAAAGCTGGTTGAAAAATTCTTCATTCAGTTCCTTTTTCTCCAGTAAACCTACTTTCGTGATTTCAATTTTGAAGCTACGATTGGCTGAAGCAGGATCTGCTTTATCCAGTCCGAGGTCGCCGGCGATCCACTCTCTTTCTTTTTCATCAAAAGCGGTCTTCAGTTGGGCGGTTTCACTGTCGCCGGTTTTCTTGCCGAACCAGTTTTTACGGTACCCTTCTGAAAAATATTTTACCAGGATGGAATTGTCTTTTTTAATGCCGCCTTCCAGTTCATTCCCATTGGCATCCGTTTCCGTAAAGACCAGGTTCAGTACATGCTCTTCCGATTGTACGGATTCCTCATCCTTCATATTGCCATAACGGTTCTGTAAACGGGTGATCTCATTTTCGATCATTTCGTCGGTAACGGTCACCACATAACGGGTTGTCTTTACCTTGCCCAGGTCAGGCAGTTCGAAAGCAGGTTTCATACCCACTTCAAAATGGAAAGTATAATCAAGGGGATTATTTACATCCAGTTCCCGGAAATCAGATTCCAGCGGGAGAGGTTGGGCAAAAATATCCAGCTTTTCGTTTTGCAGGTAACCGATCAGCTCACGGTCCACTGATTTCAACACTTCATCAGTAAACAGCGAAGGACCATACATTTTTTTGATCAGGCCGGAAGGAACCATGCCTTTACGGAATCCCGGGATATTTGCTTTTTTGCTGTACTCTTTCAGCGCTTTTTCAAACGTTGGAAGGTAATCGGTCTTTTCCAGTTTTACGGTCAGCTTTTCATGCAGCTGGCCGATGTTTTCTTTCGTTACTGTAGCCATTTTGTTAATGTTGATAAGTTAACAGGTTGACAGGTTGAAAAGCCGGGTTCCTTACATGTTAACCTTTAAACTTTTCAACTTGTCAACTTTCAAAGAGTCCGGATGGAGGGACTCGAACCCCCACACCTTACGGCATCAGATCCTAAGTCTGACGTGTCTACCAATTTCACCACATCCGGGGAGAACAAAATATCAAGAACCAAAGAAGCCAAGATCCAAATAAAATTCTAGGATCAAATAGTTTCCAAATTCCAAATGCTTCCTTAGAAGGGGCTACGGACCACCGACCACGAACTTCCGACTTAAAATATTCGTATCAGGGTGAAGTAAGTGCCTCAACTAAAGGGCTGCAAAGGTAGGGCATTTTGGCCAATGGAATAATGGGCGACGGGGACTAAATTTAAATCAAATTAAAAAAAATACTAATTCGATAGCCGGCCTGTGCTATCCCACCAGAGTATGGAATACCGGAGTGGGCTGGCCGTATGGGTCTGACATGACCTGGGTCTTACGTTGGAATGAATTGTAAAAAGAAATTTCAAGATGGTATGCATGAATCGCTGCATCCGAAAACAGCGAATACAATTTTAACACATAGAATAAACTATCACCTAAGTGTCAATAAAAAAGGATTTCGTAGTTTTTTGTTTTAACTATGTGAATCCAATTGTCTGCTATGATCCTATGTGTTAAAATGCTGCGTAGCAGCTTCTTCCGTTTTTCTCTCGGTTTTTCACTAAATTCGTAGACTGATGGAAACTGTAGCGCAACTCCCGAAATATAACCTGAATGAAGAGGAAGAGAAGAAGCTCATCCTGCGGGAATACCGGTCATTGCTGAAAGTCATCAAGACCAAGCTGAAACCGGGGGATAAGAACCTGATCCGTACGGCTTTTGAAATGGCCGCCGAAGCCCATAAAACCATGCGGCGTAAAAGCGGTGAACCTTATATTCTCCATCCCCTGGCTGTTGCAAAAATCTGTGCCGAAGAGATCGGTCTCGGGGTTCGTTCGACTATCTGCTCCCTCCTCCATGATACAGTGGAAGATACCGATATCAGCCTCGAAGATATCAAACGCGAATTCGGTGAAGAGATCACCCGTATCGTGGACGGGCTGACCAAGATTGCCAACGTGATCGATGTGAATGCCTCCCAGCAGGCGGAAAATTTTAAAAAAATATTGCTGACCCTGACGGATGATCCACGGGTGATCCTGATCAAACTGGCTGACCGGCTCCACAATATGCGGACCCTCGACAGTATGAAAAGGGAAAAACAGCTGAAGATCTCTTCGGAGACCGTTTATATCTACGCGCCACTGGCACACCGCATGGGACTCTATACCATCAAGACGGAGATGGAAGACCTGGCCATGAAATACATGGA
>CAZFLL010000013.1:41055-55337 GCA_964519865.1 uncultured Chitinophaga sp.
GTCTATTCCATGATCACGGATGAATACAATCCCTCGCCTGAACGGTTGCGTGACTGGCTGAGCAATCCCAAGGCCAATGGATACGAAGCATTGCATACCACCGTGATGGGACCGCAGGGTAAATGGGTGGAAGTGCAGATACGGACCAGGCGGATGAATGAGATTGCCGAGAAAGGACTGGCTGCCCACTGGAAATACAAGGAAGGCACAACGGATGAAAGCCGTTTCGATAAATGGTTCCAGCAGATCCGGGAAGTGATCACCAACCAGGAAGCGGATACGATCGATTTTCTCCAGGATTTCAAAACGAGTTTTCTTGCAGAAGAGATATATGTCTATACCCCCAAAGGGGATGTGAAAATGCTGCCCGTTGGATCCACGGCCCTCGATTTTGCCTTTGCGATCCACAGTGCGATCGGGGTAAAAACCATTGGCGCCAAAGTAAATCATAAGCTGGTACCCATCAGTCATAAACTGCACAGTGGTGATCAGGTGGAGATCATCACCAGTAATAAACAAAAAGCATCGGAAGACTGGCTGGGCTTTGTGGTGACTTCAAAGGCCAAGGGCCGGATCCGCGATGCCCTCAAGGAAGAAAAAAGGAAAGTGGCCGATGAAGGGAAATATACCGTGCAGCGGAAACTCGAGGGCATGGGCGTACACATGTCTCAGCATAACCTGGATGAAATAGTACAGTGGTATAAACTGGGCTCCAACCTCGACCTGTTTTACCAGGTGGCGGTGAAGAATATAGACCTGAAGGAATTAAAGGAATTCAAAGTAACCGGTGACCGGATCGAAGCACCGAAGCCGGTGAAAGTACATACGGAGAAACATGAATTCCAGCCCCACCCGATAACAGGTAAAAAAGATGCTGAACTGGTGATCTTCGGCGAGAGCAGCGACCGCATCGTTTATAACCTGGCCAATTGTTGTAAACCCATTCCGGGAGATGACGTGTTTGGATTTGTGACTACGGGTAAGGGATTGACCATTCACCGGACCAATTGTCCCAATGCCGCTAAGTTACTGGCCAATTATGGTCACCGGGTGGTCAAGACCAAGTGGGCCAAGAACAAAGAAATCTCCTTCCTTACCGGTATTAAGATCATCGGGATGGATGATGTGGGAGTTGTCAATAAGATCACTAACCTGATCTCCGGGGAACTGAAGATCAATATTGCAGCCCTGACCATTGAAGCAAACGAGGGCTTGTTTAAAGGCAATATCCGGCTCTATGTTCATGACAAAGAAGAACTGGACCTGCTGGTGCAAAGCCTCTTGAAACTGCCAGGTATTGAATCCGTGGAACGGTATGATATGGAGGATATTCCATCCTGATAAGACTGATTATCACAGGTTACGCTCCAATCGTAATTTCCCCTCCTTGTTTTTTATCAACTTCTGCGGTATTCAGCAGGGGGAAAAGGCTTTTTTTCTTATCTTGATGCCTCGTTTAATAACGGCCAATCCCATACCACAACTGGTTTTACTAATGAGACTTAAACTGCTTCAAGTTTTTGCCCTGGCGGGCTTTTTTTTCTTTTTAAAGAATAACAGTTTTGCGCAAAATTGTATACCGACCAATATCAATGGCGCGGTGATTAACCGTTCATGCACCCAGCTCTGTGCACCGGTAAATTTCCAGATTCCCCATATTAAATCCACTGACGATTATACCCTGGTTTCTGTTCCTTACACGCCTTATCCTTACAATACCGCAACCGGTTCGGAAGATGCCGCTTTATATACGGATGATCAGTATAGCTACGCTTTCCCCATTCCTTTCTTTTTTTGTTTTTTTGGGAATACATACAACAAGGCTGTTGTAGGATCAAATGGGATTATGACATTTGACCTGGCCAATGCCAGTTGTGGTAATGCCTATCCGATTACACAGCCTATCCCTTTTGCAGGGGGGTCGCCCTGTAATGCAGGGGTTACTTATTATCCCAGGGCCTCAATTATGGCGGCCTACTCTGACCTGGATCCGAGTACGGGTGCCAGTGCGTCTGATCGTAAAATTCAATGGGAAGTCATCGGAACTGCACCCTGCCGGAAATTCGTGGTTAGCTATTATCATGTGGGTGTATATGGTGTCTCTTCAGGAGCCTGCCCGGCACCGGCCAACACGTTTCAGATGGTTATCCATGAATCAACCGGTATTGTTGAAATGTTCTTTGAACGGAAATCCTGCAGTTCCTCCACCAATGCCGGAAGGGGAATATTGGGCATGCAAAACTGGGCACAGAATAAAGCAGTATGGGCGGTTGGAAAAAATAATGCCTTCTGGACGGAAAACAGGACCGGATATAAATTCATTCCTTCGTCAGGAGCTTCCAGGTATCTTTCTTCTGAATTACTGACCATGGGTGGTACAGTAGTTGCTGCTGCCGACACAACCACCACCACTGCCGGGTTACTTGATCTCAGCTTCCCCAATGTATGTGTTAATACAAGTTCAACGCAGTTTGTGGTGAAGACCACATTCTCAGTTTGTGATGGTTCCGGTTCCCAATTGGTTTCACTGGATACTATTACGGTTAACCTGAACCAGATGCAGGCAAACCTGACACCTACGGCCACTTCCTGCAGTGGCGCCAATAATGGCTCCGTCCTGGTTACCCCTGCTTCCGGAAATGCTCCATTCACCTATACCATCGATGCCGGGGCACCGGTGTCTGCGCCAGGTCCCTATACCTTTACAAACCTGACAGCCGGTGCACATACAGTGACTGTACAGGATGCATTTGGTTGTTTTACTCCACCGATTCCCGTCAATGTCGGTTTCGGTCCACCTATTGCCACCACAGCCACCACAACAGATGTACTTTGTAACGGGAATGCCAATGGTTCAATTACCGTGGCACAGCCTGCTGCGGGAAATGCCCCTTATCAATATTCATTGGATGGGATCACCTGGCAGAACAGCAATGTATTTAACGGTTTGCCGGCAGGCGTATACACTGTTTATTTCCGGGAAAGGGACGGGTGTCAGGGGTCTATACCGGTTACGGTTTCAGAGCCCTCTTTATTAAATGCCGCTGCTGCGATGGTGCCGGTTGTTTGTAACGGGCAGAGTACGGGTACTATTACGGCAACTGGTACAGGCGGCAGTGCTCCATATCAATATTCAATTGATGGTGTTTCCTGGCAAAACAACAATACGTTTAATGTACCGGCCGGAACCTATACGGTGAGTATCCGGGACATGAATAACTGTATTAAGACGCAGAACATCACGGTCACCCAACCGGCCGCATTGGCGGCCAGTTCTGCCAATACAAATGCCACCTGTGATGGCGGACTGGATGGAGTTATCCTGGTATCTGCCAATGGCGGAAATATCAATTACCAGTATTCAATCGATGGCACTACCTACCAGCCTTCCAATCAGTTTAACGTAGCACCGGGCAACTATACAATTTCCGTTAAGGATAATCTTGGTTGTACCACCAGTTTCCCGACTGTGGTTGGGCTAACCGATAATATGACCTGGACCCCACAGGTGGATCCAACGATCTGCGAAAGTAAATCGGTACAACTGCAGCTGACTTCCAATGCCACACAATATGCATGGAGCCCGGCAACGGCGCTCAGCAGCACCACCATTAATAACCCGGTAGCCAATCCGGTCGTGACCACTCAATATGTGGTTACTGCCACCCTGGGCCGTTGTACACACGATGATACCGTGATTGTAAAAGTGAATAAAGCCCCCATACCCGATGCCGGGGTGGATGGTTTTATCTGTTACGGGCAGAATTACCGGTTGCAGGCCACCGGCGGCACCCAGTATGTGTGGACACCATCCACTTACCTCGACAATCCGAATACCGGCAACCCGCTTTCAACGCCTTCCAAGGATATCATTTATACGGTTTCCATCAAATCGGATATCAATGGGTGTGCCTCCCTGGTCACCGATGATATGCGGATCGATGTGACAGCACCGATCAAGGTGAAGACCTTCCCGTATGATACGATCGGTTATCCCGGTGATCAGTTCCAGTTGCTGGCGGTGCCCTCCGACAGTGATGTGATCAATTATACCTGGACTCCCATTGCCGGACTGACCAATCCCAATGGTACCCTGGGCCAGGGCAGTCTGAATATCCCGAACCCGATCGTTACTGTTGGTGCTATCGGGCAGGATGTGCAATACCAGGTCATCGCCTCCACGATTGCCGGTTGCCGCGGAGAGGGTTATATCAAAGTCAGGGTTTATAAAGGACCGGATATCTATGTGCCTACCGGGTTCTCCCCCAACAATGATGGTAAAAATGATAAGTTCATCCCCTTCCCGGTGGGAATGAAGAGTTATAACTACTTCAGGGTCTTTAATCGCTGGGGTCAGCTGGTTTTCTCTACCAATAAACTCAATGATGGCTGGGATGGCCGTTTTGGCGGGGCTGACCAGGGTAATGGCGTGTATGTCTGGATGATCGAAGGCGTTACCAGGGACAACCGGGTGATCAGCAAAAAAGGAACAGTGACACTGATCCGTTAATTTACCAGTATCCCCTTAGTTGATAAGTCAGCTGAATATGGGAATAAATTAGTTTGATAAGCCACCGTATTTAATTCGGTGGCTTTTTCATGAACCCGTATTTTTGCGGCGCCCGGGCGATTGCCCGGTTACCGTCTGCTGACGGGTATAAAAAACTGAAATTAGATCATGGTTGACGTATTACTTGGCCTCCAATGGGGCGATGAAGGAAAGGGAAAGATCGTTGATTTTTTTGCAAAGGATTATGATGTGGTAGCCCGTTTCCAGGGTGGTCCCAATGCGGGACATACCCTCTATGTACAGGATAAAAAAGTGGTACTCCACCAGATACCTTCCGGCGTGTTTCACCCGGGTATTGTGAACCTGATCGGCAATGGCGTGGTGCTTGATCCCGTTACACTGAAAAAAGAATGTGACACCGTTGCTTCTTTCGGTATTGATCTCAAGCAAAACCTGTTTATTTCCAAACGCACCCACCTGATCCTGCCCACCCACCGGGCACTGGATAAAGCCGCTGAATTATCCAAAGGCAATCAGAAGATCGGCTCCACATTGAAGGGGATCGGTCCCACGTATATGGATAAAACAGGACGTAACGGGCTGCGTGTCGGGGACCTGCTGGATAAGAATTTTACCACGCAGTATATCAAGCTCCGGCTTAAACACCAGCGCCTGCTGGATAATTATAACTTCCAGGAAGATATTACCGCCTGGGAGGAAGAATTCTTTGAAGCACTGGAATTCCTGAAACAACTGAATATTGTCAATGGTGAATACTTTATCAACCAGCAACTGAAAGACGGCAAACGCATCCTGGCTGAAGGCGCCCAGGGCAGCATGCTGGATATTGATTTTGGCACTTTCCCCTATGTTACCTCCTCCAATACCATTTCTGCCGGTGTCTGCAATGGATTAGGCGTGGCTCCCCAGCAGATCAGGGATGTGATCGGGGTTACCAAGGCATATTGTACGCGGGTAGGTGGCGGACCTTTCCCCACTGAACTGGACAATGAAACAGGAGAGGAGCTCCGTAAGGTTGGACACGAATTCGGCGCCACCACTGGTCGCCCCCGCCGCTGCGGATGGATTGACCTGGTAGCCCTTAACTTCGCCTGTATGATCAATGGGGTGACCAAGATCGTCATGACCAAGGCCGATGTACTGGATGCGTTTAAGGAACTGGATGTATGTACAGCATATAAGATAGACGGAAAGGAAACCAGGGAGGTGCCCTTCCAGATGGACCGGGAAAAACCAACCCCTGTTTACCAGCAGTTTGCCGGCTGGGACACCCCCAGCAGCAAAGCCACCACGGCCGCTGAATTGCCCGCTACGATGAAAACATATGTTGATTTTATCAATAAGTACCTTGGGGTGGATATTCATTATATTTCCAACGGACCGGGACGTGAGCAGATTATCAGGGTGAAATAAGGTTACCGGTAAAAACCATCCTGTACTTAGGGTTGTTTTTTTAGAAAAAAAAATTTTAAAAATTTGGCTAATTAAAAACTTCGCTGAAATTTTACAATTAATAATCCTGTCAAACTATGGCTATAAAACCAGCAAAGGAAAAAAAGACCACCGGAAAGGCGGAAGCAGCTTCAGCGATTGAAGCCGCCAAAAAGGCCGCACCCAAACCGAGCAAAAAGGAAGAAGACGATGATGATGACTTCGAAGATGAGGAGGAGGTGAAGCCCGCCAAGAAAGGGGGAAAAGCCGCTACCAAGAAAGAAGAAGACGATGACGATGATGATGCCGGAGAGGAAGAAACAGATGATTGGGACAAACCTGAAGAGGAAGAGGAAGAATGGGATCCTGATTTTGATGAATTCGATATCCCCAAATCAAAAGGAAAGAAAGCACCCGCCACTCCTGGTAAAAAAGCAGAAGAGGATGACTTCAAATTTGAAGATGATGAATTCAAGGACCTGTTTGATGACAAGGATTATGATGATGACGAGGATGATGATTATTAACCGGACAATTACGCATCACACTATTGAATCAAACTCACTTTAACAGCCAGGTTTACCCTGTAAGTGATTTCGGACAGATAAAAGAAAAAGTGCTGAACTGGGTTCAACCCTTCAGCACTTTTTGTTTGCTCGATAATCATCAGTACCAGGTGGAGCCGCATGCCGTGGAATGCCTCGTGGCAGCCGGGGCACGTCGGGTACTTGCTGTACCTGCCGGTAAGGCACTGGCCAGCCTGCAGGCATTTCAGCAGGAGAAAAAAAGCTGGTTGTTTGGTCACCTGGGGTATGATCTTAAAAATGAAACGGAAGCATTAACGTCCACGCATACGGACCGCATCGGTTTTCCGGACTTATTTTTTTTCGAACCGGAGATCCTGCTCCGGCTGAGTGAAGAACAACTGGTCATTGAGGCCGGAGATCCGCATACCGTGTATCTGCAAATCCTGGATCAATCTTCCCGCCACGAAGTAAAAAAATCCACTCCGGTTCACATTCAGCAGGGTTTCAGCCGTGAAGAATATATCGGGGTGATTGAGGCCCTGCAGCGCCATATTACCCGGGGCGATTGTTATGAGATCAATTTCTGCCAGGAATTTTTTGCAGAGAAGGTCAATATCGATCCGCTGCAGGTATACCGGCAACTCAGTGCTGTATCCCCTAACCCTTTTTCAGCGTTTTACCGAACCGGGGATAAATGGCTGATCTGTGCCAGTCCGGAACGCTTCCTCAAAAAGACAGGTCGCCAGTTGCTCTCACAGCCCATTAAAGGTACATCCAGGCGCATTCCCGGTGATCAGCAGGCTGATCAGCTGACAAAGGATGCGCTCTATAACAGTGCCAAGGACCGCTCTGAGAATGTAATGGTGGTGGACCTGGTACGCAATGATCTTTCAAGGGTCTGTAAAGAAGGTACCGTTAAGGTGGATGAACTCTATGGCATTTATTCTTTCCCGCAGGTGCACCAGATGATTTCAACGGTGAGCGGGGAACTGAAGGAAGAAGCGGATTTACACAGCATCCTGAAAGCCACTTTTCCCATGGGATCCATGACCGGTGCTCCCAAGAAAAGGGTAATGCAACTGATCGAACAATATGAACAGACAAAGAGGGGTATCTTTTCCGGTGCCCTGGGTTATATTGATCCGGAGGGTGACTTTGATTTCAATGTGGTGATCCGGAGCATCATGTACAATCAGCAGGAAGCCTGTCTCTCTTTCCAGGCCGGTTCGGGTATTACCCATTATGCCGTCGCGGCCGATGAATGGGAGGAATGCGGATTAAAGGCCGCGGCGATTATCAATGTACTGAAAAGGGTATCGGGTGTTTATTGATTCCCGGCACTGCTTCCCTGCCCGGAAGGATTGAGGAGTAATTTCAGGCTTTCATCCAGGATCTCATAGCGTTTGGCAATAAACGTATTCATCTGCTGTGCCGGCAACCTCAGCTCATACAGGCCATTTACCGAAATGGAATCATCAAAGCGGGGATTGTATTTATTAAACACGACCGGTTCCATGTCTATATATTTCAGGATCACGGCAGAATTAAACCGTCCGGTGATTTTATAAGTCGTACTGTTCTTCAGTTCCTCTTCGTTCAGGGTGGAAATTTTTTTCAGCAACAGGTCTTTTGTTTCTTCCTTGGTAACCGTGGTGATGCCGCCTTCTCCTTCAAACACATAATGCGTGGAAATAAATTTCTTAACATGATTCATGGATTCGGTAGGCAGGTAATACTGCAGTTTCCAGAAGTCCCGGCTGCCGCTGCGCTTAATGGCTTTATCTACATTGCCGGCCCCGCAGTTATATGCTGCCACCACCAGTAACCAATCCTGGTACTTCAGGTACAAAGTGGTCAGCATCCGTGCAGCCGCATGTGTGCTTTTATAATAGTCCAGCCGTTCATCATAACCCGTCATGACGATAAGTCCAAACTGGCGGGCCGCGGCCGGCATAAAGGCCCAGGGACCTACCGCTCCGGTCCAGGAGATCGCATTGTAACGTAAACCGGATTCAATAACAGCGAGGTATTTCAGTTCTTTTGGCAGTCCATGCTGGGTCAGGATAATATCGATCAGGTCAAAATAGGGCTTGGCCCACTTCCTCATATCCCGCAGGCCTTTTCCGTATTTGGCCATATAACTCTGAACAAAACTTACTGCCATCGGATTCAGCCGGGTACCGGTAACACCTCCCACAGACTTTGTTTCAAATAATGGCTGAAAATCCTTGAGTGCATCCTGATTACTGATCACCGGCCTGGCCGTATCCCTGATACCGGATGAATCAACCCTGTTTCCCTGTGCAGAAAGTGTAAGGGAACCGGTTGCCAGTATAAGCCCCAAAAAGAATGGTATGTGATTTTTTAATTGCACAGTGTACAGATAAGGTTTTTTGCTTTTGAAAGGTCCTCAGGAAAGAAGCTCTTTTGAAAACCGGAGCAAAGATACCTCATCAAACCGGTTTGCCATAAGCTGCAGGCCAAAAGGCATCCCGTTGGAATGGGTAAAAAGCGGGAGGGAGATGGCGGGGCAGCCCACCAGGTTGGCCATGACTGTATAGATATCAGCGAGATACATCGCTATAGGGTCATCCATTTTCTCCCCGGCTTTGAAGGCCGTTACTGGAGAAGTAGGCATGATAATAAAATCATAAGATTTGAAAATGGCCTCCATTTTACGGCAAAGCAGCTGCCTGACCTGCTGGGCACGCGTAAAATAGGCATCATAATAGCCGGCACTGAGTACAAAAGTCCCCAGCATGATCCGGCGTTTTACTTCTTTCCCAAAGCCTTCTGAACGGGTAAGTTTATAAAAATCGGTGAGATCGGCCTGGCGGTCAGCAGTCCTGTGTCCGAATTTGATCCCGTCATACCGGGAAAGATTGGAAGAGGCTTCAGCGGTGGTGAGTACATAATAGGCAGGTACTATATAATCGATCAGGTCAAATTTTTCAGCCTTTACCGTATGTCCGGCCGCTTCCAGAGAAGAGAGCTGACTACGGATACCGGTAGCGATTTCCTGGTCAATGCTTGGATGATTCAGGGCTTCTTCAAACCAGGCGATCCGGTATTTTCCGGGGGTATTCAGTTCTTTACTGAAGGCGGGAACTTCCTGATGGGAGACCGTGCTGTCAAACTCATCAGGGCCAGCCATAACTTCCAGAAGCAGGGCCACATCCGGAATGGTTGTACCAAAAATACCGATCTGGTCAAAGGAAGAGGCATAGGCGATCAGTCCGTACCTGGAGATGCGCCCATACGTGGGTTTAAGCCCGATGATGCCACAAAAATCGGCAGGCTGACGAACACTGCCACCGGTATCACTTCCCAGAGAAACCATACAGAGACCCGCCTGCACGGCTACCGCAGAACCACCGGAGGAACCTCCGGGTACCCGGCTCTCATCCCGGGCATTCAGTACGTTGCCATACACTGAATTTTCATTGGTGGAACCCATGGCAAATTCATCACAGTTGAGATTACCAATGATGATTGCTTCTTCCTGTAACAGTCTTTCAACTGCCGTGGCAGAATAAACAGATTTGAACCCTTTAAGGATACCCGAAGCTGCAGTGAGGGTATGATCCTTATAACAGATCACATCTTTCAGGCCGATCACCACGCCATGGAGCCTGCCTATGGGATGGCCGGCAGCGCGCTGCTGATCCAGTTGCCGGGCTTTAGCCAGCGCTTCTTCCGCATACACTTCAATAAAGGCATTCAAGTGCCGGGTCGATTCGATCTGACGGAGGTAATGTTCAACAGCCTGTACGCATGTCACCGCTGCTTCCTGCAATCGGGCATGGTACTGCTCAATGGAAGTATAATCAAACAAAAGCAACTGCTTTATAGGGGAAGTTAATTAAGAGGCCGTGAATTACTCTTTCACAGAGTTTTTCACATCAGTAGCGCTTTCTTCGATTTCCCTTTTCACATTGCTCTTGGCATCATTGAATTCACGCACGCCTTTGCCTAAACCGCGCATCAGTTCGGGTATTTTTTTACCTCCGAACAACAGGAGTACGATCACCAGGATGATGATGATTTCGTTGGTACCCAGCATACCCAGTAATGTAGGTTGTATCATAATCAGACTTAATTAGATTTCAAAGATAGTAACTAGTTAAAAATACAGGAATATTAATTGAAGAAAACAGGCCGGTCCATTAAAAAAGCCCCGAAATATCAGGGCTTTTGGGAATATCTTGTTGTTTTTACTAGGCTTTAACAGCAACGGCCATTCTTTTCTCACGAATCCTGGCACTCTTACCACTACGGGTACGCTGATAAAACAGCTTGGCGCGGCGTACGTGACCGGTCTTATTGATCTCAATAGACTCGATATTAGGAGAGTAGAAGGGGAAAACCCGTTCAACACCCACACCGTCAGAGATCTTACGAACGGTAAAGCTGGCTGTATGACCAGTTCCCTGTTTTTTGATCACATCGCCTTTGAAAGACTGGATCCTTTCCTTATTACCCTCAATGATCTTGTAGTTCACGGTAATATTGTCGCCGGCCTTGAAAGCGGGAAACTCTTTCTTACCAGACAACTGCTCATGTACATATGCGATAGCGTTCATAATCCTGATTTTTAGGGAGGGCAAAGGTAAGTGTGTACAGGGGAAATACCAAATTACCGTCGATTATCTGTGAAAAATTACAAGAAACAAGATGCCAGCAGACAAATAAGCATCAGGTTTCAATAACCAAACCTGCTATGGTAATTCCCTGTTAACCTCTCAACCTGTTAACTTTCAAACTATTATCTTGCTACGTTCACAGCCCTTTTCTCCCGGATCACGGTTACCTTGATCTGCCCGGGGAAGGTCATTTCAGTCTGTATTTTCTGGGCTATTTCGAAAGATAGACGATCAGAATCCTGGTCGGATACTTTATCTGCTTCCACGATCACCCGCAGCTCACGGCCGGCCTGGATGGCATAGGCTTTTTCAACCCCGTTATAGGCCATGGCCAGGTTCTCCAGGTCCTTGATCCGCTGGATGTATTGCTGCATGATCTCACGACGGGCACCAGGACGGGCACCACTGATGGCGTCACAGGCCTGGATAATGGGGGAGATCACATATTGCATTTCCATTTCATCGTGGTGGGCACCAATGGCATTGACCACGGCAGGATTCTCACCATATTTTTCCGCCAGTTTGGCTCCCAGCAGGGCATGGCTCAGTTCACTTTCCTCGTCCGGTACTTTACCAATATCATGGAGCAGACCGGCTCTCTTGGCCAGTTTGGGATTCAGTCCCAGTTCAGCCGCCATGGTGGCGCAAAGGTTGGCCGTCTCCCGGCTATGCATCAAGAGGTTCTGGCCATAGGATGAACGGAAACGCATCCGCCCCACCATCCGCACCAGTTCCTTGTGCAGTCCATGAATACCCAGTTCAATCACGGTTCTTTCACCGATTTCCATCACCTGCTCTTCAATCTGTTTTCTTGTTTTTTCCACGACTTCCTCAATACGGGCCGGGTGGATACGTCCGTCCGCCACCAGGCGTTGTAAACTCAGGCGGGCGATTTCACGGCGAAGGGGATCAAAGCTGGACAGGAGAATTGCCTCAGGGGTATCATCCACGATCAGGTCCACACCTGTGGCTGCTTCAATGGCCCGGATATTCCGTCCTTCACGACCGATGATCTGACCTTTGATCTCATCACTTTCAAGGTTGAATACGGTGATCGAATTCTCAATGGCCTGTTCAGCCGCGGTGCGCTGAATGGTCTGGATAATTATTTTACGGGCTTCTTTGTTGGCTTTCTGCTTGGCATCTTCAATGATCTCCTGCTGCAACACCATGGCCTGTGTCTGGGCTTCATGCTTCAGGCTTTCGATCAGCTGGTTGCGGGCATCATCCGCAGAGAGGTTGGAGATTTTTTCCAGGCGGCGGATATGTTCTTCCTGGTGTTTTTCCAGTTCAGTTCTTTTGATATTGATCAGTTCGATCTGGCGGTTCAGGTTTTCCTTGATCGCCTCGTTTTCCTTGATCTGCTTATCGATATTCCCTTCTTTCTGGTTGATGGTTTGCTCTTTCTGCCGGATCCGGTTTTCGGAATCATTGATCTTCTTGTTTTTTTCAAACACTTCACGGTCATGCGCGGCTTTCAGCTGCACAGCCTTTTCCTTCGCTTCCAGTTCTTTCTCCTTGCGGATGGTTTCGGCCCGTAGTTCGGCTTCTTTCAGAATTGTATGCGCTTGTAATTCAGCTTCCTCGACTTTCTTGTTGGTGTTTTTGGCAAAGATGAACTTACCAGACAGGAGGCCCAGTCCAAGGGCCACTACGCCAATGACGGCAGCTAATATATTCGGATCCATTCGTTTTTTTGTTTAAGTGATGCACAATGCGGTTTTTGATATGTCTACCCTCCCTGTAAGTCAGGAGGATATGTAATCAGCGAAGATACAAAACCCGGCGAAATACAGGAAATCTGGAATTAGGGCTGTTTAAGGGCTTACCGCTGGTGGAAGGATTGTGCCGTTAAGGGGCCAAAACCGTAAATTGCATACCTAAAAAAAAGGGAATGAAATACGGATTGATCTTATTTTTTTGCCTGCCCCTGGCAGCAGCAGCCCAGGAAACAACGAAACCCTTTCAGCTGAAAGGGAAGCTGGAAAACCTGAAATTCCAGCCGGAAAAGGTTTTCCTGCAGTACCAGTCTGAAGGATCCTGGAAAACGGACAGTACAGTTGTAAAGGACGGACAATACAGTTTTTCCGGGAAAATCGGCGAACCGGTACTGGCCCGTTTACGTGTAAAATACAAACCCGATGAAAAGGGGGTGAAAATAGCTATGAGTGGCACACGTGATATGGCTTCTGTTTTTATCCAGCCAGGCAGTATCAAAGTTGCCGCGGTGGATTCTTTCAGCAATATCACTGTAAAAGGTTCGCCCGCGCACAAGGAATTCGAGGCCCTGCGCCAGCAGGAGAAGCCGTATAACGATAAGACAAAGCCCCTGTATGAAAAATACATGGAATATGCAAAAGCCAAAGACCTGGTCAACCAGAATAAGCTGGAAGAAGCCATCGATGCAATCGATAAAGAAAAGAATGAAAAAGTGTATGGTGAATTTGTAAAAGCCCATCCGGAATCCCCCCTGGCACTTTATGCCCTGAAACAATTTGCAGGCTATGCCATTGATGCGGACAAGGTTGAACCACTGTTCAATGCGCTTTCGGCTAAAAACAAGGGCTACCCGTCAGCAGTAAGTTTTCAGCAGGAACTGGAAATTGCCAAAACCACCGGTATTGGTAAAATGGCCCCTGATTTCACCCAGAATGATACGCTGGGTAAACCCGTTTCCCTGTCATCACTCAGGGGCCGGTATCTGCTCGTGGATTTCTGGGCCAGTTGGTGCGGACCCTGCCGGGCGGAAAATCCCAATGTGGTAAAGGTCTTCAACAAATACAAGGACCGCAATTTCCATATCATTGGTGTTTCGCTTGACCGGGAGGGGCAGCAGGAAAAATGGATGAAAGCTATCCATGATGATAAACTTGAATGGACCCATGTCAGCGACCTGAAATTCTGGCAGAATGAAGTGGCTAAGCAATACGGTATCCAGGCTATACCCCAGAACCTCCTGCTGGATCCCAGCGGTAAAATCATTGCGAAGAACATAAGAGGAGAGGAGCTGGAGAGTAAGCTGGCGGAAGTTTTGAAGTAGTTCGTAGATAGAAGTTAGTAGTTAGTAGTCAACAGCCCCTACTAAGGGAGAATAGCTAAAATAAGAAGTCGCCGGATACAAGATTTAATACTTGTGTCCGGCGACTTTTG
>CAZFLL010000014.1:0-51883 GCA_964519865.1 uncultured Chitinophaga sp.
GGCAGAACGGAGATTAATTATGCATATTATGCAATGATTGACCAGCCCTATATTTTCGAGGGTATCTCCTTTAAAAACGCTTTATTGACATATGTGTCCGATACCCTTATCCGGGTTGTGTTCAGTAACCTTTATTTGCCCAGGCATTTTCCCGATTATAATAAAAGAGCAAGAAATGATTACCGGAAGCTGGGCTTTGTGTTAACGACACATTGGAGGAAGGCTGGTAGCCAAAAGACGTTTTTACAGTCGCCGGACAAACAGATAGTCTCCCGGGGATTCCAATGGGATACGGATAGTGCCAGGATGAAACTGGCCTTGTATGAGGATAGAAGTAAACATCAGCCACTTTCTGAAATTTCGATTACCTGGGAATTGCCGGGGTATGAGTAAAAGGCGTCAATTTATCAAACAAATTGTTCTAATAACGCAATCCTCTTCTCAATCGGCGGATGCGTGGAAAACATATTATCCCAGGATGCCGGCTTATGCGTGGAGGGCTTGGGGTTATCGAAAAACAACTGTGCGACATCCCGGCTTTCCACTGCTTCAATCGCCGGATCATTGGCCACTTTACGAAGGGCATTGGCCAGGGCATAAGGTTTCTTCGTCATATCGGCTGCACCGGCATCGGCCAGGTATTCGCGGCGGCGGCTGATGCCGAAACGTAATAACAGGGAGATAAAATAAGCGATAGCGGTTACGACGATGGCTACCAGGATAATGGCACCGCTGCCTTTGCTGTCGCGGCTCTTTCGGCCACTTCCGGCAAAGCGGAGACTGCGGAAAGCCAGTTCGGCGAGGAAGGAGAAGATACCGACAAAGATGATGGTGATGATCAAAACCCGCACATCCCTGTTTTTAATATGCGATAATTCATGGGCGATCACTCCCTCCAGTTCCTCGTCATCCAGTTTATTGATGATGCCACGGGACAAAGAGATAGAGAAACTCCGCTGATCAATGCCGCTGGCAAATGCATTCAGGGAATCATCTTCGATGATAAAGAGCTTCGGCATGGTCATGCCCTGCGAAATACAAAGATTTTCGAGCAGGTTATAAACCCGTTTATTCTCTACCCGGTCCAGCGGCTTGCTGCCCGTGGCTAAACGGATAAAAGTGGAATGACCGGCCCAGGCAATCAGGAACCAGACGCCTGTGCCGGCCAGTACTAAAGGCATTACCCGGAGAAACAGCTCATTGGGATCCTCACTGTATTGATCTGAAGTAAAATAGATAAAGGCATAAAACAATCCCAGCAATAAAGCCGGGAAGGCAATAAGTAACAACAGGGAATTGAAATTATTCCTGCGGATCTGTTTGTCTAAACCAACATATTCCATGAGCAGTTACTGTCTGGCAGCTGTTGGGTTAAAACTGGATTTTCGGAGGCTCTTCCATTTGCTTGCGGGTATCCGTACCGAGGTCAAACATGATCTCTTTGGCAAATCCGAAATTACGGGCGACCAGGTTGCCGGGAAATGATTCTACGGCATTGTTGTATTCCGTAGTGGCACCATTGAAGAAACGACGGGCGGCCGCTAGTTTGTTTTCAATATCACTGAGCTCTTCCTGTAATTGCAGGAAATTCTGGTTGGCTTTCAGATCAGGATAAGCTTCCACCTGTACTTTTAAACCGGCAAGGGCGGTACTGAGTTGCTGTTCGGCCGCAATCTTACCATCGATGGTGGTGGCACTCATGGCGGCTGTGCGGGCTTCGGTGATCTTAGTCAGGAGTTCCCGTTCGTGGGTGGCATATCCTTTTACGGTATCCACCAACTGGGGTACCAGGTCGTGACGCTGGCGGAGTTGTACATCTATATCCGCAAATGCATTCTGGCGGCGGTTGCGCAGGCGGACAAGACTGTTATATAAACTGATCACCCATAAAACAATCAGGACGATGACGCCTATAACAATTAGGATTGGCATGGTTGTATATTTAGTACCTGAAATTAAGTCAAAAACAGAATACCGGCAAAAGACCGTTTTACCGGACAACACTGTCTTTTTTCAACCGCCTCCTGGTTTTTAAAAGCGGAATAAAGTTGTATATTTCGCTCCTAATCGATTCTTCATGAGAGTATTGCCCTTAGCCATCTCCGCTGTTGTAACAGCGGGTCTTGTATTTGCCCTGAATAAACAATGGGGCACGGTTCCCCCGATGGGAAAATTCCTGAGTCCACAGACCGGCTTCTGGCAGAATGCCGAACCCGCTGCTGCAGGTTTTGATGCTGAGCTGAGCATTCCGGGATTAAAAGGCAAGGCCAATGTATACCTGGACGACCGCCTGGTTCCCCACGTTTTTGCCGAGAATGATGAAGACCTCTATACCATCCAGGGTTACCTCCATGCGAAATTCCGTCTCTTCCAGATGGACCTTCAGACCAAGGCCGCAGCCGGAAGAGCCAGTGAGATCGCCGGCCCCAAGGCTATCAACTTTGATAAGGAACAACGCCGGCTCGGGATGGTCTATGCCGCAGAAAATGCCCTCACCGAAATTGAAAAGGACCCTGACTCCAAAAAACTATATGATGCCTATACCAATGGCGTCAATGCCTATATCGCTACATTAAAGGAAGCGGATATCCCGGTGGAGTATAAACTCCTCAATATTGTTCCGGAAAAATGGAGCAATCTCCGTACTGCTTTATTGTTAAAGATGATGGCGAAAATGCTTTCTTCCGGCACGGAGAGTGACCTGGCGAATACCAATGCGAAATCGATCTTTATGCCGGATGAACTGAAACTGATTTATCCGCAGGTTCCCGACTCCCTGTTGCCGATCGTGCCCAAGGGTACGGTTTTCCCGGCACCGGGTATTGTACCCGTTGCCCCGGCCAGTGCCGATTCACTGTATATCGGTAAAAAAGATACAGTCACGGCTAAAGAAATTTCGAAACCCGATATTAATAACGGAAGTAATAACTGGGTGGTGGCCGGCAGCAAAACCAACAGCGGTTCACCAATCCTTTGTAACGACCCGCATCTCGAACTCTCCCTGCCATCGATCTGGTACGAGATACAGTTAGAAACGCCCACCAGTAATGCCTACGGAGTCTCCTTACCCGGCAGCCCTTTTGTGATCATAGGCTTTAATGACAGTATCGCCTGGGGAGTGACCAATGCCCAGCGTGATGTGAAGGATTATTATGAAATCAGATTCCGCGATAACAGCAAACAGGAATACTGGTTCAATAATAAATGGGAGAAGACCACACTCAAAGAAGAAACGATCAAGGTAAAAGGGCAGGCGGATATTAAAGATACGGTCGCCTATACCATATTCGGCCCCGTGATGTTTGATGATAAATTCTCCAATGAATTATCCAATCACCGGAACCTGGCAGTACGCTGGGTGGGGCATGACCCGAGTAATGAGGGCATGGCATTATACCGGTTGAACCGCGCAAAGAATTACGATGAGTATGCGGAAGCTATTAAAGGCTTTCAATGCCCGGGGCAGAATTTCATTTTTGCTTCTAAAACCGGGGACATTGCCATCTGGCAACAAGGTAAATTCCCGGCCCGCTGGGACCGCCAGGGACTTTTTGTAATGCCCGGCGAAGACAGCAGTTACATGTGGCAGGGGTTTATCCCGCAACCGGAAAATCCACATTCAAAAAATCCGGAGCGTGGTTTTCTTGAAAGCGCGAACCAACGGGCAGCGGATTCCACCTATCCTTATTTTATACCCGGCAGTTATATAACGCCCAGGGCGGTTACGATCGAGAACAGGCTTTCGGCCATGACGAAAATCACACCCAAGGACATGATGGTGCTGCAGGGGAATTATTTCAATACACTGGCCGAAGATGCCCGTGGGATCATGCTGCAATATGTAAAAGAAAATGAACTGGATCCGGTGGCGAAGCGTTACCTGGGTATTTTCAGGGACTGGGACCTGAATGCATCACCCGATTCAAAAGGACAGACGATCTATCAGTGCTGGTGGGACAGTCTTGAAGTGGAAATCTGGAAAGATGATCTTACACGCAGCACACAACAAGTGCCCTGGCCGGAAGAGCAGGTAACCATGGAATTACTGAAAAGAGATTCGGCCCTTAAATACATCGACAATATCAATACGCCGGCTAAGGAAACTCTTTTTGACGTGGTGACCATTGCCTTGAAAAAAGCATCAGATGACCTGGCGAAAAAAGAAAATGAAGGCAAACTGGAGTGGACCAAATTTAAAAATCCCACAGTCTATCACCTGATCAAAGACCTGAAAGGATTTGCCAGGCCCGGTTTACCCGTAGGCGGAAACGGGAATATTGTAAATGCCGTTACGCATAGTCATGGACCCAGCTGGCGGATGATCGTGCACCTGACCAACCAGACAGAAGCTTATGGTGTATACCCGGGTGGACAAAGCGGAAATCCCGGCAGCCGTTTTTATGATAATTATGTGGATCAGTGGGCTTCCGGTCAATATAATAAGTTATGGTTTATGCGCGAAGGGGACCGTAATGATAAAAATGTAAAATGGACCATGAAATTCACTGCCTCAAAATAATTGCAGGAATTTTTAAGTAATTAACAGAAATAATATGAAACTCATTACAGCCATCATACTTACTGCACTGACCGGTTTTATTGCCGGTGTATTATCATTTTCTCCCTGGTGGGGTTTTGCCATCACGTCGCTGTTGGTCGCCGTGCTCGTGCATCAGAAAGCAGGGAAGGCCTTCCTGGCCGGATTCCTGGGGATATTTCTCCTTTGGGCCGGATTGGCCTGGTGGATCGATATGAAGAATAACGGGATACTTTCCCATAAGATCGCACAGATATTGCCGCTGAGCGGGAACAGCCTGTTGCTGATCATTGTCACGGGTGTGGTGGGAGGACTGGTAGCCGGGTTTGCGGCTATGAGCGGCAGTTACCTCCGGGCTTCAACCAGATCCTGATGTTAAATCTTCTCTAAGTCATTCAACAGGGATTGGCGCCATGGCAGCCAACGGTTATCTTGCGGCCACGCATTATGAGAACAACTGCCCTGGTATTCCTGCTCCTGTTTATTCAGCCTGTTTTATATGCCGGTAAAATCACCGGGACGATCACCGACAGCAGCGGCCGGCTGCTTCCTTATGCTTCTGTTTTTATAAAAGGAATGCAGAAAGGAACCAACAGCAATTCAGAAGGACGTTATTCACTCCAGCTGGCCCCCGGGCAATACACCCTGGTTTGCCAGTATGTGGGATATGTAAAACAGGAAAAGCAAATTACGGTAACCGGGGAAGAGCTGAAAGTGGATTTTATCCTGGCCATCCAGGAACTGACCCTGTGGGAAGTGATTCTTGGCAAAGGCGAAGATCCCGCTTACGAGATCATCCGGCAGACCATTAAGAAAAGAGAATACTATCTGGGGCAACTGGACCGCTTTCAATGTGAGGTATACACCAAGGGACAGATGCGCCTGAGGGGTTTCCCAAAAAAAGTACTGGGACAGAAAGTGGATTTTGAAGACGGGGATACCAGTAAGAAAAAAGTGGTCTACCTGTCTGAAACGGTTTCACTTTATACTGCCGATAAACCGGGTAAAACAAAACTTGAAGTCATTTCCTCAAAAGTCAGCGGGCAGTCTGGTGGTTATGGGTTAGCTGCACCCGGATTCCTTTCCTTTTATGAAAACAATATCAATATCGGGGAAGGTTTGAATCCCCGTGGATTTATTTCACCCATTGCCGATAATGCGCTGAATTATTATAAATATAAATGGGAGGGGAGTTATACGGAGGATGGCCGTGAGATCAATCATATTAAAGTCACGCCCCGCCGTAAGTTTGAACCTCTTTTCAGCGGCTATATCGATATTGCCGAAGATGAATGGCGGATCCATTCCGTAAAACTGGAACTGGTGAAATCATCCCAGATGGAGTTGCTGGACACACTCCGGCTGGAACAGATGTACCGTCCTTATGATAAGGACCGCTGGTATGTAAGCAGCCAGGTGATTTACCCGACCCTGAAAATCCTTGGTTTTGATGTATATGGAAGTTTTGTAAATGTGTATTCAAATTTCAACCCGGAGCCCCTGATTGATAAAAAGACCTTTACCAGTACCGTGGTAAAATACACGGACAGCGCGACCAAACGGAATAGTGCTTATTGGGAAAAAACAAGGCCAGTGGCCCTGATGGCCGATGAGGCCCGGGATTACCAGAAAAAAGACAGCCTGGAACAGGTGCGGAAAAGTCCACGTTACCAGGATTCGATTGACCGCAAGAATAATAAACTTTCCCCGGTGAACCTGGTCTTGCTGGGTGAGTCATTTGCCAATTCAAAAAAGCGGCAGACGGTCAGCATAGACCCTTTACTGGAAATCATCAATTTTCATCCGGCTGAAGGACTGGTGCTGAATCCATCGTTTACCTTGTTTAAGCGGCTGGATACGGTACCAATGGGTCGTCGTTCCTTCAGTATCACACCGGCCTTCCGGTATGGATTCCTGAACCGGCATTTTAATCCATGGCTGACTATCCGTTATAATTACGGGAAAAAATACAACCAGTCTTTCAGTCTCGCCGGTGGTCAGAAAGTTTTCCAGTTTAATCCCGATCTGCCGGTCAGCGACCGGGACAATACCCTGACTTCACTGATCTACGAGCGGAATATCCGGAAGACCTATGAAGCGGCCTTTATCCGGGGGAGTTACCGGACCGGATTGGGCAGTGGGTTTTCACTGGTTGCCGGATTCCAATACCAGGACCGGAAGCCGCTGGATAATATCACGGACTATACCTGGCGTAAAGATGATAAGCGGTCATACACACCCAATTATCCCAATGAACTTGTCAATTCGAATATTCAGGCCCATCAGTCATTTACTGTTTTGTTTGGACTGAACTGGCAGCCAGGGACAAAGTATATTGAATTCCCCGACCGCAAGTTCAGTGTGGGTTCCCGTTATCCGACCTTTAGTTTTCAGTATGTACAGGGTATTAAACAAATCCTGGGCAGTGATGCTGATTTCAGTAAATGGCATTTGTACATGTCCGATAACCTGAATATGAAAATGAAGGGGCAGATCCGGTACCGGGTGGGAGCGGGTGGTTTTATAAATAACAAGGCGGTGGAGTTACCCGATTACAATCATTTCAACGGGACCATTACCCGCTTTATTCCTGAGTATATGAAGAGTTTTATGCTGCTGCCACAATATCAGTACAGCAATAAAGAAAAATTCTATTCTGAAGCGCATTTCGAATACAACCTGAAGGGATTCCTGACCAATAAGCTGCCCTTGATCCGTAACCTGAATCTTTACCTGGTTACCGGGGCCAATGGCATTTATCTGAATCCACATAAATACTATTATGAGGTCTCTGCCGGTTTTGATAATATCTTCAAACAACTCAGGGTGGATTTTGTACAATCCTGGCAGAACGGCAAACCCTGGCAGCAGGGCATCCGGATCGGGCTCAGTAAATTAAACCTCAGTCGTGGACAGGAAGACTGGCCCTGACAGCTCCCCGTAAACCCATAAAACAGGATTTTGTATCTTTGTACTGTTCTGTGATACTGTCCGCATAGCGGGCAGATTGACCGGACAGAAATTTGGTTCAGCCTGCAACTGTCCAATTATTTATTAATTTCCCGCACCTGCGGGATCAGATTTCAAACATTATGGCTTTACACAACCGCATCTCCCGCAAGGAGCTGAAAGATGCTTTATTGAACGATCCCACGCCACGGACGACCATTTCCTTTTATTGTTATTTTAAAATTGAAGACCCTGCCGTTTTCAGGAACACCCTTTATCGTGAACTGAAGCAACTCGGGGTGCTGGGCCGGATCTATGTGGCCGGTGAAGGCATTAATGCCCAGATCAGCGCCCCCACGGATAATATGGAAAAGCTGCGGGCTTATCTCTATAGTATTGAACCCCTCAACGGGCTAAGACTGAATGTCGCGGTGGATGATGATGGTAAATCCTTTTTTGTACTCGATATCAAAGTGCGTAAGAAGATTGTGGCCGATGGGATAGAGGACCCGTCCTTTGACATGGCCAATAAGGGGAAGTATGTGAATGCGGAACAGTTTAACCGCCTCACGGAAGATCCGGATACGGTGGTGATTGATATGCGCAACTATTACGAGTATGAAGTGGGGCATTTCCAGGATGCGATTGAAATCCCTTCGGATACCTTCCGGGAACAATTGCCCATGGCGGCTGATATGATGAAGGATAAAAAAGAGACCAATATCATCATGTATTGCACCGGTGGTATCCGTTGCGAGAAAGCCTCCGCCTATATGCTGCACCAGGGATTTAAAAATGTATTTCACCTGGAAGGGGGGATTATCAATTATGCCCGGCAGATAAAAGAGAAAGGGCTGCCCAGTAAGTTCATTGGGAAGAATTTCGTCTTTGATGAAAGACTGGGGGAGCGGATCACGGAAGATATCATAGCCCATTGCCACCAGTGCGGGAAGCCGGCGGATACGCATACCAACTGCAAAAACGATGGCTGTCACCTTTTGTTTATCCAATGTGAAGAATGCGCGGCAACATTTGATGGCTGCTGCAGCAAGGAATGCCAGGATACCCTTCACCTGCCGGATGAACGGAGAAAAGAATTAAGAAAAGGCGTTGATAAAGGGCAGCATATTTTCAACAAATCCAAACAACGGTTGCGTCCACGACTGAAGGACTAAGATCAGTTGACCGGGATCCACTTAATACAAACGGGTTTACCTACGGCTATCCGTTTACCGGTATCTTTTAATAAGCCGGTTTCGCTGTTTCGTTCGAAAATGACGATCTCATCGCTGTTCTGGTTACCGACCAGTAAGAATTTTTCAGTCGGATCAAAATTGAAATTACGGGGCCCCTTGCCCAGGGTGGACTGATGTCCGATTAACTGCAGTTTTCCTTTATTGCTTACTGAATAAATGGCAATCGTATTGGCATTCGCCCGGTTAGAAGCATAGAGGAACCGGCCATCCTTACTCATATGAATATCCGCGCTGCCGGGAAATTGTTTATCACCAGCCGGCATAGTACTGATCCGTTGTATCCGTTTCAGTTTTCCTTTTTTGTATTTAAAAGCGACAACAGTTCCACTCAGTTCCTCGATCAGGTAACCAAAATGCTGATTGGGGTGCAGGATAAAATGTCTTGGACCAGAACCGGGTACTGAACCTGCATAGGTTTTGATTCCACTGGTCAGCCGGCCGTTGGCTGCGTCAAAATTATAGATCATTACTTTGTCGATTCCCAGGTCAGGAACAAACAGGTATTTATTATCCGGTGAAATATAGGTGCAATGGACATGGGGCGATTTCTGACGGGCCGTATCCGGGCCGCTTCCCTGGTGTGAAAGCACCGAAACAGATGACATGAAATTGCCGTTACCATCTGTCTCCATGACAGAAATGCTGCCACTGGTATAGTTACCGGCAAAAACCCATTTTCCCGTCTTGTCTGTTTCCACATAACAGGGATGATCGCCGAGCGTCGGTGCCAGACTTAACGGGACAAGAGTACCGGAGGTTTTGTTAAAAGAGAAAGAAGCCACAGAACCACCTTTGCCATTATTCGCGTTTTCGTGCACGGCAAACACAAAACGCTGATCGGGGGAAATGGAAAGGTAGGAGGGATTGGATGTTTTAATATGACTCACTTCTTTTACCGTAGCATCCGCACTGTTAAACCGGTAAACATAAATGCCTTCACTTTTAGGGGAGTCATAGGTTCCGGTAATCAGGTAATAGTCCTGTGCCATGGCTGGCCCGGTTGCTAATAAAAATATAAAGTAAAAAATACGGCGGATCATATGGACTTATTTACCGGTGAAATTCAGGCTTTCTGTTCACTTTAACAAACGCTTATCAATCCTTTTGGAATCTGGCACAGTCTTATAAGTAGAACAATTGTCAGTCAATTATTCATCTTTAAATCAAAAACCATGAAAAGAATTTTTACTCTTACAGTATCCTTCCTTCTTACCAGTATATTACTGACCAGCTGTGTCCGGGAAACTATCTATGACAATGGCGACAGTTACTGGTTGTCCAAGGAAAAAGGCGAAGTGGTCTACAGCGACCCTTACTGTAATTACTATGTGATTGAAACCTATAACGGCTACACCATTGCCCGGACTTACAATGGCTACAAACCGTATGAAGGAAGTATTGTATATGGCAACTTCAGTGCGGCCGGTACCAGGGATATGTATAACCGTTCTTCCGGGGTTGTGTTTACCGGTACGGTTACCGATTACTGGCTGAGTTATACCGATGCGCAATATGCCCTTGATTATTATTGCCCGGTAGGTAAGGGAGCCACCAGGGAATTTAAAAAAGCAACATCACTCACTAAATAAACGGGGCTACACACTAAAAAGGGCTGTACCGGAATCCGGTGCAGCCCTTTCCTTTTTTATCAGCCGGATATCTTAGTGAAGCGATTTCAGGGCCGACACGATGCGACCATAGGTGGTGGTATCCTCCAGCGCTTCCGGATGGAATGTTTTCCCGATCACTTTTTCATACAGTTCGATATACCGTTTGGAAATAGTATTCACCCATTCGTCAGTCATTACAGGAACGGTCTGGCCTTCTTTGCCCATAAAGTTGTTGGCGATCAGCCATTCCCTGACAAATTCCTTACTCAGTTGTTTTTGCCTTTCCCCGGTAGCCTGTCTTTCTTCAAAGCCATCGGCATAAAAATACCTGGAGCTGTCGGGGGTATGTATTTCATCCATCAGGCAGATGGTATCCCCATCTTTTCCGAATTCATATTTTGTATCGACCAGGATCAATCCCTGTTTAGCGGCGATTTCCTTACCCCGGGCAAAAAGACGGAGGGTATAATCTTCCAGTACGGCCCATTCAGCGGCAGTGGCTAAACCCTGGGTGATGATCTGTTCCTTACTGATATCCTCATCATGTCCCTCGGAGGCTTTAGTACTTGGGGTAATAATGGGTTGTGGGAAATAGTCATTTTCTTTCATTCCCTCCGGCATGGGCACCCCGCAAAGCTCTCTTTTGCCGGAAGCGTAGGTGCGCCAGGCATGGCCGGTCAGGTTACCCCGGACCACCATTTCTATTTTAAAAGGAACACATCTTTTACCGATGGAAACATTGGGGGCTGGAACAGCTTTCAACCAGTTTGGACATATATCCCTGGTCGCCTCCAGCATATATTCTGCTATCTGATTGAGAACCTGTCCTTTATAAGGTATAGGGCGGGGGAGGACCACATCAAATGCTGAAATCCGGTCGGAAGCCACCATTACAAGCCACTGGCTGCCGATACTATAAACATCTCTTACTTTACCCCGGTAAAAACCGGTCTGATCCGGGAACGAAAAATTGGCCATAACCGAAAGTAAGAAGGGGGGCAAAACCCACCAATGAGGCTGCCCCGAAGATTTTAACAACTTATCCATTAATCCCGGTTTTTTGGACAAACAAAAACAGGGGACCGATATGGGCTTTCCCCTTAAAAATTAAATTTTTAGATAAACTTTACAATGCTTATTTTTCCGCCAAATTCCAAAACCAAAATTCCCTATTATGAGAAAAAGCTACCGCTATTTAGCTTCCTCGCTTTTGGCTGTTTTGTTTTCGATTGCTGCTTATGCCCAGCCTGTCACCATTACCGGTACAGTGCGTAACAATGCATCAAAAGAAACTGTGCCGGCTGTCTCTGTTTCAGTAAAAGGAACCACCCGGGGTACCTATACTAATGCAGATGGTGAGTTCAGTCTTAATGTTCCCAAACTGCCTGTTGTACTTGTTTTTAGCTCAATTGGTTACGAAGACCAGGAAATAACTGTATCAGATGCTTCCAAAGCGCTGAGTGTGGATTTCAAAGTAAGTACTTCACTGGGTCAGGAAGTTGTAGTGTCTGCCACCCGTACTCCCACCCGTTTACTGGAATCCCCGGTAACCGTGGAAAGAATGAGCAGTGCGGTCATCCGCAATTCTGCGGCACCTAACTATTATGAAGCAATTGGTAACCTGAAAGGGGTGGACGTACACACCGCCAGTCTTACCTTCCGCACCATCACCACCCGTGGTTTTGTCAGCAGCGGTAATACCCGCCTGAACCAGCTTATTGATGGTATGGACAACCAGGCGCCTGGTCTGAACTTCTCTGTAGGTTCAGTGATCGGACCCTCCGACCTGGATGTGGACAATGTGGAAGTACTCTCCGGAGCTTCTTCCGCTCTTTATGGCTCAGGTGGTATGAACGGTACTGTTCTGGTAACCACTAAGAATCCCTTTAAATACCAGGGATTGAGTTATAATATCAAAACCGGTATGATGCATGCGGACAGCAAACAACGCAGCACTTCCCCGTTTTATGACTGGTCTTTCCGCTGGGCAAAAGCCTATAAGAATAAACTGGGTATTAAGATAGCCGCTTCTCTGGTAAAAGGTAACGACTGGGAAGCTGAGGATTACCGCAATAAGCAACAAACCGGTATCCTGAGTAAAGTGGTAGGTGGTAACCGCCAGAATGATCCGAATTACAACGGTATTAATATGTACGGGGATGAAACCAGTGCGGACATGAATGGTTTTTCTTATTTCGTACAGGACCAGACCCGCAGAAGTATCCTGGGTGCAACCGGTGGTGCTTTTGATGTGGTAAATGCGGCTAATTCATATTTCGGTGTTCCGGGTAATCCTACGTTCCCTGGCGCAATCGGAATGAACCCCTATCCGACCAATACACAAATTGCCACATTTATCAATGGGCTTTCCTTCCTGGGTGCTGCCGGACAGGCTGCTGTACAGCAAATGATGCCTTTCTATATTGGTATGAACCGTGGATATTTCAACAAAGCCAGTGTTTCCCGTACCGGTTATGCCGAACAGGACCTGGTAGACTATAACACGATCAACGTGAAATTTTCAGCCGGTGTGCACTACAAGATCACCGATAAACTGGAAGTTTCTGTCAATACTTATTTTGGTTCAGGTACCACTGTTTATACTGGGGCTGACCGTTATTCCCTGAAGAACCTGAAAATGGCGCAGCACAAGTTCGAACTGAAACATAAGAACTGGTACGTACGTGCTTATACCACCCAGGAAAATGCAGGTGATTCCTATAACTCATCCGCCCTCGGTGCTTTCCTGAATGAATCTTACAGGGCCAGTTCTTCCTGGTTCCCCTTGTATATCGGAACATTCAGTGAAACCAGAAGGCAGGGTGGTGCAGCCCAGAGTGATATGACCATTCACTCTGCTGCCCGTGCAGCTGCTGATGCAGGCCGCTTCCTTCCCGGTACAGTTGCCTTTGATTCAGTAGCCCGTATTATCAAGAGCACCCCGATCCGTCGTGGTGGTGCCCTTTTCCTGGATAAATCTGACCTGTATGCCACTGAAGGACAGTTCAACCTGTCTGATATGATCGGCATCTCTGATAAAATTGAAATCATGGTAGGTACCGGATGGAAACAGTGGTCGATGAATTCAAGAGGTACCATCTTTGCTGATACCTCACAGACGATCCGTGTAAATGAATATGGCGGTTACCTGCAACTGAAAAAGAAACTGGGTGAAGCCGTTACACTGACTGCTTCCGGCCGTTATGACAAGCAGACCAATTTTGATGGTAAATTCACGCCCCGTGTTTCTGCCGTATTCAAAGTGGCCCGCGAGAATTTCCTGCGTGTGTCTTACCAGACAGCTTATCGTTTCCCGACCAACCAGAACCAGTATATCAGTCTCGTAACCGGTTCAGGAGTACTGATGGGTTGCCTGCCTGAGTTCCAGGATTACTACAAACTGAATTCCACCCTTCCGGGTTATACAGCTGCGAGTGTGGTTTCTTACCGCGCCGGAACCATTGCTGACTCTTCCCGCCTGGTCAGAGCCCAGTACAAAAATGTAAAACCTGAAACGGTAAGATCATATGAAATAGGTTATAAAGGAGTGATAGGTAAAAAACTGATGGTGGATGGCTATGTGTATTACAGTGAGTATAAAGACTTCCTGGTAGGCGTGGCCGTGGCCCAGTCAAGAGCGGGTAACAAGTTCGAACTGTATTCTCCGTTCAGCAGCACCAACGTATCCTATACCCAGAACTCAGCCGATAAAGTAAAATCAATCGGATGGGGCCTTGGCCTGGAATACAACGCGGTTAAAAAATATGTGGTTTATGCCAACATATTCTCTGATCAGCTGAGGGATGTTGATCCTACCGTGGTTACTTACTTCAATGCACCGAAGTACCGTTTCAATATCGGTCTGAAAAATGAGAATGTATGCCATAACATTGGTTTCAATGTGGTGTACAAATGGCAGGATGACAACTACTACGAAGGAACTTTCGTAAGTGGTACACTGCCGCATTTCGGCTGGCTGGATGCACAGATCACTTACCGTCCTGTTGGCACCAAGAGCACTTTCCGTGCAGGTGGTACCAATATCGGTAACTTCTATGCGAGAACCGGTTTCGGAAGCCCTGCTGTTGGTGGTCTCTACTACCTCAGCTATGGTTACAACCTGTTCTGATAATGGAATGAAATTGGGTTATATAAGTATAAGGTCCCGCTTCGGCGGGACTTTTTTATTTTAGGATATGTACTAAAAGACTATGGAATTTTCAGGAGATTAGGAAAGTACAAAAATGTGCCAATGTAAGGTGCGTTTATTGTTGCCCCGGATGAATTGTTCATTTAGAATATGAATAAATTTTCTAAAGAGATATTTCTAAAGAAATTGGAGTTTCACTAATTGCTTTTTTAAATTCCCTCCTTTAAACGACTTTCAATCTTTCATCCTCTTCATCCATTGGCTAATTGGCTAATTGGCACATTGGCAAATTATAACAGTTGCCCTAAGAAAGAAATAATATCTACCTGGAACCAGTTGTCTTAGTTGTATCAGTAAAGCGTCTTATTCACCTGCGCGATCTTATACCCTTTATGGTAAAGCTGCAGTACATAAGAGCCGGTCTGGTAGGCATCGGCGTTGATGGAGAAGGTCATTTGCTTAGCTTCCCCCTTGCTGTATTCGAAACGGATCTTGCGGGTGTAATTTTTCCGGTCGCCGCTATTGGTGGTCATCGGGGTGGCCGATTCCCATACATCCGGGGTCAGCACTTTGCCGTCGGGCTGGACAATTATAACGAAGATTTCGGCCCCGTCATAGTCCGTCATATTATTCTGCAGGGTGAAACTGATCACCAGTTTGCTGGTCTTTTTAGCCTGCGTGGCTTCCACTTCTTTATCATTCTTCACCATCACCGGGCTTAGCCTGATCTCAGAAGCTACAAACAGGGAGGCCAGGATCATTTTGTCTGATAATACCCTATTCTCATCCCCCAGTTTTTTCATGTTTTCCTGCAAACCGCTGATCTCTCCGTTCAGTTTGGTCATGGCCTCACCCAGCTTTTGCTTTTCCTCCTCCATATTGATCTTTTCCCCCTTCATTTCTTCCACCAGGGCCTGCAGTTCATTGATCTTTTGCCGGGCCAGCAGCAGGTCTGACTTACTGGCTCCGCGGTTTTTAAGTATCGAATTGATCTCCCCCCGCAGCCGGTTGATCTCACTGAGCTTGAGCATCAGTGTTACGCGGAGAGAGTCTGCGCCAAATTTGGTGGAATCCAGTTTCCGGTCAAGTGTCTGGATGGAACGGGCATAAATCTGCTGCAGGGAGTCCTGCACGGCTTCTGCCACAGCGATGGAGTCTTTTATATAGATTTCTTTCCGCTGGGAGGCATATTGCGTCTTATCATAGAGGTGATAGATCCAGGTACCTACCAATCCCACAGAGAGCATCGCCAGCAGGGTAGTTTTTATATCCTTCATAGGCACAAGATTACCTGGATTGTTTTTTAGTCTTAATTAGAAATGCTTTGATCCACATAGGCAGAAACCCAGCCCACCTGTCCGTTCTTCACCAGGTAAAAATGCTTGGTTTCAAAAGCCGATTCAAACTGGCGCATGATTTTCCAGAGCAGCCCGGCTCCTGACATCAGGGATTTCTGGTCGAAAACCTTATGGACACGGAGAATTTCCGCTTTTACCCTTTCTTTCTCTTCCGGGTTATTGATATTGGAGATCAGGAAATCGGCGGAGAGTGCGGAGAAATTCTTACCCAGTTTCTCATTGAACTTTACCAGTTCATCAAATGTGATCGAGATAACCGGGTTATCAATCAGCTCCGGGTGCATCAGGGTGGCTGTAGCCCAGGCAATACCACCGCTTACCGCGATATTATCACTTAAAGGGAATGCCCCGCTGGAGTTTACCGCATAAATGATATCCGCATTTTCAGCATTCTGTAAAACACGCACCAGGTTTTTATTGAAATTAGGCATGCTCAAATCGCCTTCACATCTTTTCTCTGTTTCGTTATACGTACTCTTGGTTCCCCAATTCAGCTGAAACAATTTGAAATTACCGGTACTGGCACCATCCGGGAAAAAACCGCCCTTGGTATTCCCGCTGCCAATATCGATCAGGAACGTGCTGAAACGCCTTTTATCGGGTACAATACCCAGGTGGGAAAGCCGGGCTTCCTGCATTACATCCACGACTTCCACTGTTTTATCAGGCTCACCGATCCTCACCCGGAATGAATCGATCAGTTCCTTTACCAGGGCTGTTTTGTTTTCCTTCTCGGCCTGCATCTTTACCCCGCTGCTGATAACAGTGAATACTTTTTTACCGGGTATTTTCAGGTCACGGGTGGCGCGGGTATACATACCGGTAAAACCGTCAAGTGTAGCCGCAAAAGTAGCCGGGGAGAAACTGATAAAGTCAGTATTCACCGACGTATCCTTGAGGATATTAAACGCCCCGGTGCTCTGGGCATTTTTTCCGATTTCAATAATGCTCATCTTCACCCCCTTGGCACCTACTTCAATCCCGGTATAGACTGAAGAATTATTGTATTTGGTCTGTACAGCATTTTGAGCCACAGCAATTAATGTCATGGAAAAAAACAAAACGGTCAGGGCCGTCCTGCGGCTGAATTTGTACTGCATGGTTTAATTTTTACTTGGGTGATAAAAATACTAAAATACCACGCGGAATTACTTAGTTCCTTTTTCCCGGGGAGCTTAATGTGTAAAAGTTGTGGCTAAGTCTGTACGTTCCGGAACATAAAAAAACCGCCCCGGAAATCGGGACGGTTCTTTTTGCAGGAGTTAGCTGCTTTAACCGAATATACCACCTTTTTTCAGGCTTCTTACGCCTTCTCCAATTTTAAATCCGTTGTGATAAACCTCCACTTTGTAGTTACCGGTTTTGAAATCATTTTGTTTGATCGGGAAAGAAACCGGCAGTCTTGTACCCTGTTCGTAGTTAACGGGGATGCGTGCTGTAAAGGTTTTTTCACCGTCAGTCCTGGTATTTAATACGTTTCCGGCTTCAGAGATCACTTTACCGTCAGGTGCGGTAACGATCAGGTACATATCTGCCGGTCCTGATTTGGCAATCCTGTTTTCCACATTAAAGGAAACCACCAGTTTATCTACGCGTTTAGCCGTGGAAGTGCTTTTTTCTTTGCCACTTTTACGCTCATCCACAGGGGTTACCTGGATATTGGAGGCGCTGAAAGTAGATGCCACATCCACTGTTTTTTCCAGGCTTTCTTTTTCTGTTTTAGTAGTGGTCAGGTTGGTCTCCAGGGCTGCTTTTTCTGTGGATAATGTTGAATTAGCCGATGTAAGTTCCTGATTTTCACCCGTTAATCGGGCTACTTCTGCCTCCAGGTTGGTGATTTTGTCATTCAGTTCTGTAATCATGCCCTTTGCTTTGGCCAGTTGGGCCTGGGTGGCATTCTTATCATTCAGAATCCGGCGGATCTCCGCTTTCTTGGCTTCAATGTCTTTTTGCCTGTCTGAGAGTTGCCCCTGCAGATTGTTATTGGCACCGGTAACTGAATCGAGACGGGCCAATGCATTGTCAAATTCTGCCTGTACATCTGCTTTTGAAGAGTCCAGGGACGCTATTTGAGTTTGTTGCTGCAGGATTTTTTCTCCGGATTTGTTTTTGTCCCAGAGCAGGTAGCCCCAGGTTCCCAGTAAGCCGGCAGCAAGTAATCCAATAATAATATTCTTGCTGTTTCTGTTTCTGTTCGGCTGGCTCTGGGGGGTGGCCGATGGATAATTCGTGTTTGTCATATAAAATGGAATTTTTAGCTTAAATGATGGGGATTTGTAGTTTTTACATAAATCATGATATAAAGTTACCTGGTTATTCTGCGGGTTTACTTATAACATGTTAAATTCATTTTACACTAATTTCCGAAAACCGTGCCAGAATAAAAAAATGAGTGGGTTTTTGGTGAATAATTTTGACAACCGCCTTCTCTGAAAGCCTGTATCTTAGCGGCTTATGAGTGTGGAAAAGATCATCTCCGACTGGAAGAAAAAACAGTTCCGGCCACTATACTGGCTGGAGGGGGAGGAGGAATATTTCATCGATAAGGCTGTCGATTATGCGGAACACCACATTCTTTCTGAGTCCGAAGCCTCATTTAATTTAAGTATTTTTTATGGAAAAGATGCCAATTGGGCCGATGTGATGAATGCCTGCCGGCGCTATCCCATGTTTGCGGAAAGGCAGGTGGTGATATTGAAAGAAGCCCAGCAAATGAAGGATGTGGAGAAACTGGAACCCTATATGGAGAACCCGCTTTCCTCAACGATCCTGGTTGTATCCTATAAAGATAAAAAGCTCGATGCCCGGAAGAAATTTACCAAGTATGTAAAGGAAAACGGGGTGGTCATCACCACGAAAAAACTCTATGACCGGGATGTACCCGCCTGGACGCAGGACCTGGTGCATGCCCGCGGACTGACCATCACCCCCAAAGGCCTGGCCCTGCTGGCCGATCATATCGGGAATGACCTGAGCCGGATCGAGAATGAGATCAATAAGATTTCAGTAAACCTGGGTAAAAGAACTTCCATCAATGAGGATGATATAGAAAACTATATCGGGGTCAGTAAGGAATTCAATGTATTTGAACTGCAATCGGCCCTGGCAGCAAAGGATATGGCCCGGGCCATCCGCATCGTACAGTATTTTGAATCCAATCCAAAAGCCGGACCTGTTCAACTGATCCTGCCCTCGCTCTACAGCTTTTTCAGTAAGGTTTTTATGATCCAGGCCATTGCGGGAGATGAACGGACCGTGGCCACGCAGATAGGTGTCAATCCCTATTTTGTCAAGGATTATATACAGGCTTACCGGCTCTATGGCAGTGCCGGGGTGGAGAATATCCTGCTCTTATTGCACCAATATAACCTGAAAAGTATCGGGGTGGGTAATGGTTCGGCCGGGGATGGCTCCCTGATGAAGGAACTGATCATAAAAATGATGTCCTGAACAAGAACCGACCGGTTCCCCATTTTTCCTTTTCTTTGTGCAACTTTAAACCCATCCCATTCATCTGAAACAACACTAATAATCATTACATGAAAAAACTTCTTTTTTCCCTGCTGACTGCCTCTGCTTTTTTCCTGGCCGGTTGCCTGGAAACCACCCAGGAAATCACCATCAAAGAGGATGGCAGCGGTACGGCCAGTTATACATCGGATATGAGCGCTTTAATGGCCATGGTCAAACAAATGGGCAGTGGCGCAGATACCAAGGATATGGACAAATCGATTGATTCCACGGTATCCCTGAAAGAAGTGGCGGACAGTATCGAGGGTCTGACTGATGCGCAGAAAGCAATGCTGGTGAAAAGTGAATTACGCATCAGTATGGATATGAAGAGTGAAAAATTCTTTACCAAACTTAATTTCCCTTTTGCCAGTACATCCGAAATAGCGGCCTGCAATGAACTTTCGGCTAAAGTAATGGGCGAAACACTGAAAGGACAGACAGCCGGTCTGAACGCGATGTCTGAAGATGGTGCGGGAATGCCCCAGATGTCCAGTTTTGACGATTACTATACAACTGTTTATGCGAATGGCTCTATTGTTAAGACACTGAACAAGGAAAAATACGAGAAAGTTGGAGAGGATGAATATTTCAAAGGCATGAAGGAAACGGCTGCAATGGGACTTTCCATGAAAGCCAACTATATTATCAACCTGCCCCGCCCGGCTAAAACAGCTGAAGGCAAGGGAATCACTTTGTCAGAAGACAAAAAGAAAATCACCATTTCCGTGGATATGGATGATTTCTTCGATGATCCTTCCAAACTGGAATATAAGATCGAATACTGATTTAACCCATTATAAAGAAAAGGGGCTGTACGTAACGTGCAGCCCCTTTTCTTTAAAGAATACAACATATTACAGCACGGCCTGGCTGTCAATTTTATCCTGGTCGATTTGCTTTACCAGGGCCTCCAGTCCGTCGAATTTAAGTTCAGGGCGCAGGTATTTTTTTACATATACTTTCAGTTGCTGGTCATAGATATCCTGGTCAAAATCAAAAATATTCACTTCGATCACCCGTTGTTTTCCGTCAACCGTCGGGCGGAATCCAATACTCATCATTCCTTTCAGCTTTTCCGTATAACCTTCCGGTTGTGCATAGACCGCATAAATGCCATTGCCGGGAATGATTTTATCCTCGTCTTTTACTTTCAGGTTGGCGGTGGGATAACCCAGTTTACGCCCCAGCTTGTTCCCATGCACCACCAGCCCGGAAAAAAAGAAATCATACCCAAGGACCTTATTGGCCGTATCGGTATCGTTATGAATAATGGCTTTGCGGATATTGGTGGAACTGATCGAGATATTCTCCAGTACATGTTTGGGAATTTCCACCAGCCGGTACCCGTATTCAGCCGATTTCGCTTCCAGTAGCTGGTAATTACCGCCACGGTCACGGCCAAACCGGTGATCGTAACCGATTATGATCGTATTGGGGTGGAATTTTTCCACTAAAAAATCCCGGATATATTCTTCGGCTGACTGGTTGGCAAACACATCGGTGAAAGGCACCACCACCAGGTGATCGATCCCCATTTCTTCCAGTAACCCGATCCGTTCTTCCATGGTAGTGATCAGCCGGATACCCATGAATTCGGAGGAAACGACTTTACGGGGGTGGGGGTGGAAAGTGATGATCACGGTCTCTCCCTTGATTGAAGCCGCTTCTGACTTCATTTTATCAATAATCTGGCGGTGTCCCATGTGCACGCCGTCAAATGTCCCAATCGTGATAACGGCATTCCGGAAAGCCGGTAGTTGTTCAATGTCGTGGTGTACCTGCATAGGGAACAAAGATAGTCGATAGTCGTTAGTCTTTAGCCTGCCTGCCGGCAAAGGCAGGTCGTTCGTAAGTCCCAATCTCCAATCCCCCAACTTTAATTATGTTTGCACCAAAATTCACCAATCTGATGTCATTGTATTCCAAAAGAGGCGTTTCGGCCCAGAAAGAAGAGGTACATGCTGCTACGAAGAACCTGGACAAAGGCCTTTATGCGAATGCTTTTTGCAAAATATATCCTGATGTACTCTGCGGGGACAAGGACTGGGTGAACCTGATGCATGCGGACGGTGCAGGGACCAAGAGTATTCTCGCTTATTTATACTGGAAGGAAACCGGGGATGTTTCTGTATGGAAGGGTATCGCACAGGACGCGATCGTGATGAACCTGGATGACCTGCTCTGTGTGGGGATCTATGACCAGCTGCTTTTTTCCTCCACCATTGACCGGAATAAAAATGTGATACCCGCTGAAGTACTGGAAGCTGTGATCAATGGCACCCAGGCTTTCTTTGATACTATGAAAGGATTCGGGGTCAATATCACGTTTATGGGTGGGGAGACTGCCGATGTGGGGGACGTGGTGCGCAGCATCGCGGTAAATGGCACCATGGCCGCCCGCTGGCCCAAGAGTAAACTGATCACGAATGAAAAAATTAAAGCGGGGGATGTAATTGTAGGACTGGCTGGTTTCGGGAAAGCCAATTACGAAACCGAATACAACAGCGGACTGGCCAGCAACGGACTCACCAGTGCCCGTCATGATGTACTGCATAAAACCTACGGAGCACGATTCCCGGAGAGCTATGATACTTCTTTGGATGAATCAGTCGTGTATATCGGTCCGCACCGGATGACCGATGACGTGAAGGACGGGGATACCACTTATGAAATCGGGAAGCTCTTATTGTCACCCACCCGGACCTTTGCCCCGGTCATGAAAGCCTTGTTGGAAAATCATTTTGACGCCATCCACGGACTGATCCATTGCAGCGGGGGCGGACAGACCAAGTGCATGAAATATATTCCTGAGAATGTCCGGATCATCAAGGACAACCTGTTTACGCCTCCCATTATCTTCAACATCATCCAGGCGGCCAGCAAATCCGATGACCGGGAAATGTACCAGGTCTTCAATATGGGTACCCGGCTGGAAATCTACACCAGTGAAAAAGACGCTGAAGCGATTATCAGCGTCTCGAAGAGTTTTGGGGTGGATGCGCAGGTGATCGGGAGAGTGGAAGCGAGTGAGTCAAAAGAACTCATTATTAACACGCCAAATGGCGAGTTGAAGTATTAATCTTTCATATACCAGACCACAGAAGGGATTTTTTTAATGTAGAATTCTTTTTTCTGTTCGTCCCAGGCACGTATCCTGATCATGTCAACTGTGATCGTTTTTCCTGCGATGGCGTTGTTAAGTAGTTCCCTGGTTTTTTGATTGATTTGGCTGCCAGTATTTGTAACTTCAATGGCGTCACGATCACCATCAATCGTAAAAACATAACTGATAATTTCAGTTCCATCAGGCAATTGCAAAAGCCTGTACACATCTATGTTCTTAAGTTCTTTTACAGTAAGGATATGTGATGGCTGTTTTTTTTGTGATACTGCCGGAGGTATTCCCGTTTCATCTGCCTCTTCTTCAATTACAAATGTCACCGGCTGTTTCTTATACGCGTTTACATTTCTCCCGTTTTGTATAGCCGGTACCCAACGGGGTCCGTTTTTAATGATACGTAACACTTCCTTTTCCATACCATAGCCATGGTGGGTGAGCGGCATGATCTGACTCAGGTAACCGTCTTTGTCAACGATAAACTGAATCATTACTGTGTATTTTCCGGCTGGTGCACCACTGTCAACCGGGATATTGCCATTCAGGTTTCTCTGCAGGTACTCACGCCATTTACTTTCTCCTCCAGGGAAACCTGGCTCAACTTCCACCTTATCGAAAACCAGGTTTTTTCCGGCAGGTTCAACCGGGATAATTGATTCCGGAGCTAATTCGATTTTAACTTCTTCTATTACAGGTTGGTCCTTGCTATTAGTAGGGGTGTTAATTTGTTTATCTCCTTTACCCACTACAAACGTGACTGGTTGATTTCGGTAGGCCACGATTTCACGGCCGTTCTGTATAGCCGGTTTCCATTTTGGCCCTTTATTGATGATACGTTTTACTTCATCTTCCATGCCATACCCATGGTGCGTTAATGGCCGGATATCTGAAATTGTGCCATCCAGCTTGACTATAAACTGCATAACTACGGTATAGTTGCCAACAGGCGCGTGGTTTCGCACAGGCACACTGCCGTCAAGGTTTTTCTGTAAGTAATCACGCCAGGCATTCATACCCCCGGGGAATTCAGCTTCAATTTCCACTTTGGTGAAAATTTTATTTTCTTCTGTCACTTCAGCAGGGGCAGGCCTGTCCGTTATTCTGGCATTATAAAAAATGATGACCCCGTTGCGGGCACTGGCACCATACAGGCGGGTGGCTTCTTTGTCGCCTGGAGAGTAAACCACCACACTGTCTGATTCAATGAGTTTATTCTGGAGCTTGCTTCTGAAAGACTGTTTGCCATTGATGATCAGCATGGCATTTTCCAGGTTGCTGATGGTGTTTTCAGCCTTGTTTTTAAAAAAGATCGGGACGCTTTTAATCTGTGTATTCTGGCCGACAGGGACTTCGATGAATTTTTCTTTGCCGGGTTGGCCGGTTGTGTCAATGGCAGGATGGTCCATCTTCTTATTATCTTCTGTAATTGCCAGGTATTGTTCAATACTTTTCAGGATATTTTCAGCAATGGCTTCCTGGTTTTTTAGGTCTCTTATAAAATTCAGGTCTTCCTCATTACTCATGTAGCCAATTTGAAGAAGGGCGGAAGGACAGGAACTGTTCTCCAGGATCGGGATGGCTTTATTTCGTTGCAGCAATTGCTGGCGGGAGGTATAAACTGCGGCCAACTGTTTCGCCATGATTGAACCCAGTATCCTGCTTTTTTCCTGCAGGTCCGGTCTTCCCGGAATAAATATTTCAATACCTGATTTTGTTTTGTCCGGTGAACTGTTAATATGCAGTGACAGAAACAGATCAGCCTCCTGCTCCTTCCCGAGCGAAGTCCTGTATTTCATTTCCGGGAGTTTATCTTCATTACGGGTGAACAGGATATTCAACTGCTCATTGGAGTTGAGCGATCTGATTTTCTGCGCTATGGCAAAGACGAGGTCTTTCTCAAAAACCGCACCGGGCCCGACAGCACCCAAATCAGTACCGCCATGGCTGATATCAATCACTACGGTGTGTTTTTCCTGGCTCAATGCGGGGATATCAGGTTTTGAGCTGTTCTTGTAACTGAAGGCAAACAGGATAACTGCAAGGGCTGTAACAGGCAGCACCATCAGCTTACGCATGTACTGGTGCGAGGTTTTTTGGGGAGAAGTAATCATGGCTATACGTCGTTTTATCTGGTTATGGAAAAACGGGTGAACGAGTCGTTGATTGGTGTTCAGTACCTGCATCAGCAGGAGTTCGGCATAATCCCAGCGGTTATTTTCAGTCACGGCAAACTGGTCGGCCAGGAATTCATGGATGGCCTTGGTTTCCCGTTTCATTAAATGAAAGAAGGGGTTAAACCAACCCACTACGGTCAACAGTTCAAAGAACAGGATGTCCAGGCTGTGCTTTTGCTCTATGTGAAACAATTCATGCCGGAATATCTGTTCGCCTTTGGCTGAATTGAGTTCGATTTGACGGTTCCAGAACAGCCAGCGGAAAAAAGAGAAGGGAGTGCCGGGTTCTTCGGTATTCAGGAAATGAATATTATCTATTTTCTCCGCCGGGTGCCGGCGGATGATCCGGTTGATTTTCAACAGGGAAAAGACAATCCGCATAAACACCACGGCAGCGATGGTTATATAAATCAGTTGCAGGATATGGGTGGTCGTGAACCAGTTTTCCTTTCCGGTACGGGTGGCATATACAATTACCCCTTCATCCTGGCTGCTGCCGGATAATACAGTTAACGTATTGTATACAATAGAAGAATCGGCCTGATCTGCGGTGAAATACACCGGGATATTCAGCAGGGGGATCAGGATACTTAACAGGGCCGCTCCCAGCAGGTAAAACCGGTTGTAGCGATGGAACTTTTTGTTCCGCAACACAAAATGGTAATAGCTGTATAAGAGACCGGAGATGATGATCACCTGGATCCCGTAACTGAGCAATGAATTCATTTAGGCTGGTTTTGCTGTTTTTTAATTTGTTTGAGCAACTGTTCCAGTTCGTCCACCGAGATATTGTTTTCCTTCACGAGATAGGAGACCACATTGCTGAACGATCCCTCGAAATAATTTTTCGCCAGTTGTTTAATACTCTTGCCGGAATAATCTTCTTTGGAGATCAGCGGCGAGTAACGGTGCTGACGCCCCAATACTTCTACCGCTACAAATTCTTTTTCCACCAGGATCTTCAGCAGGGTGGCCACTGTATTCTGGTGCGGCTTTGGCACCGGCATTTCATCCACGATCTCCCGGAGAAAGGCCTGTTCCAGTTTCCATAATACCTGCATGATCTGTTCTTCTGCCTTGGTCAATGCTTTCATAATTGTAAATTGATGAAGTGAAGCTAAAACTAATTTTTTAGTTAAACAACTAAAATTTTAGTTAAAGTAAAATTTTGTGTTTTTTAAGGTGGAGTTTGCTTTATTTTGCAGGAAACCCATTAACAGATGTCAGAGCCAATCATAGAACTGAGAAACGCCAATATATATCAGGGCAATAACCTGATCTTACAGGATGTAAACCTGACCGTTAACAAGGGAGAATTTGTATACCTGGTCGGTAAGACCGGTACCGGAAAGTCAAGTCTGCTGAAGACCCTGTACGGCGAACTGGAACTGAAAGAAGGGGAGGCGACAGTGGCCGGATTCAATCTCAAGGGCCTGGACTGGAAAAAAGTCCCTTACCTCCGCCGCACCCTGGGTGTGGTATTCCAGGATTTCCAGTTACTCACGGACCGGAATGTGAATGATAACCTGAAGTTCGTACTGCGGGCTACCGGCTGGACCGACGAAAAACTCATGAATGAAAAAATCGCGGATGTGCTCGATAAAGTGGGCCTGAAATCAAAAGGGTTCAAAATGCCATTTGAGCTGAGTGGTGGAGAGCAACAACGTATTGATATCGCCCGGGCCTTGCTCAATTCACCTAAACTGATCCTGGCGGATGAGCCTACCGGTAACCTCGATCCCGAAACTTCGGATGAGATCATGCACCTGATCTTCCAGATCGCGAAGGATTATAATACAGCGGTGGTGATGGCTTCTCACGATTATATCGTGGTACAAAAGTTCCCGGCCCGCATGATCCGTACGGAACGCGGACGGGTACTCGACAATGCTACCATAAGTATTGACTAAGCTGCTGCGCATGGGCCTGGTTATCCCCCGATTGTCCGAGCAGGTTCTTTCTTAACCTGATTTCTTCTTCCGTAAATGGCTGATGATGTAATTGCATCACGATAGAGGCAATCGCGTTGGCATTGGTACCGATATGACAGGCGCTTTCCAGCCCGGTACCTTTCACCATGGCTTCATTGACCACACAATGCCGGCCTTCAAATAAAGCATGCAGGAGTTTGATCTTGATCCCGGTAGTACTGAAAGAGGGAAGAATATTCATCTGTGCTTTCCGCACGAGGTCATTGATTTCAGCCTCAGACGGATCGGCCACCAGGCAGGTATGCTGACAGAGATGCGCCAGTTTATCCAGCCTCCTGGAAGGATTTTTACCAGCAATAACCAGTGGAACTTTGATCTTAAAGAATACCTCCGTCAGTAACCAGAGCGCGGCTTTCTCATTTTCGGCTACTCCCAGGTTGCCATGGTAGAGGCAAAAACTGCCCAACCCTTCAGCAGCAGTTACTTTAGAATAGGGGGTGAATACCGGAAGGAAGAATGTATTCTTCAACCCATACTCATCCCTGAACAGCCGTTCTTCGGACTGGGAAATACAGGCATACATCAGATCCTTTGGAAGGGAACTTTCATATCGTCCGAGTAAACGGCTTTCAATCCGGTAATAAATTTTCTTAAACAGGTTACGGGTACCAGCTGCGAGGTATCGGTAATAAGCTGATTCATTATTATGTAACCGGACAATGATCTTCCGGTTTTCTTTTTTCAGGAGCGGAAGGATACCTGTGCAATGCACCCCTTCCAGTAAAACAGGATGATTGTCCTGGTTCAGGTTATTGGCCAGTTCCTGGCTGACCCGGGAAGAAACAATATAGGGCAGGGGGAGGGAAATGCCTTTCCAGCCGGTTTTCCGTTCATATAAACGGATGCTTTCACAGTATTGATTCAGTTCGGTGGGGTTTCCCTGGTTTTTATAAGTAAAATAATGGAGATGTACCAGGATGCCTGTTTCATGCAGGGCTTTCAGCCGGTAAAACATATCAATGGCCCCACCATAATCAGCGGGCCAGGGACTGCCCAGGCATACGATATGTAAATGACGGCTCAATTATCGAAAAGAGTTTTATAAAACTCAATCAGTTTTTTTTCTTCTTCCTGCCAGTTCAGTGATTCCCGGGCTTTGAGGCAGTTTTCACGCAGCCTTTGATGCAGAACAGCATCATCCAGCAAATTGTTGAGTGCCGCGGCAATTCTTTTGGGGGCCAGGTCGCTGATCAGTACAGCCACCTCCCATTTTTTATTCATTTTCCGGTACTCCGGGTAGTCAACTGTTACCTGCGGAAGCCCGGCATGCACATAATCAAAAAATTTATTGGGAAGAGCGAGGTATTGGTTTAGTCCTTCTTTCTCCGGTACAGCCACCCCGATATAGGCCTGCCCGGCTATGCGCCGGAGTTCATCGGGAGACAGCATGCCTTTCAGTTCCACTTTTTTTTCCAGTCCATGATCACTGATCAGCAGCTTTAATTGTTTCATGTAATTCCCATCCCCGCAGATCACCAGTCGGGCGTTGACTTCCTTCATGGCGGGAATAAGGTATTCAAATCCCCTGGCTTCATTGACGGCTCCCTGGTACACGATGAATTTCTCACCGGTAACCGGAATGGGCAGGGGTTGCAATACCGGCACATTCCGGATGGTTTTATATTCTACATTATAACGCCGGTAAAATTCCGCTGCAATACTCTCGCTGACGGTATAGCCCCATTGATATTTTGGCACTGCTTTTTTCTCCACACCCAGCCAGAAAGCCTGGATGCCGGGTCGGGTAATCACCTCTTTGAGTTCAGAAAAAAGTTCATGCGCATCATAGACACGGGGTATTTTCTTCCATCTTGAGATCCAGAGGCAGGGGAGGATCGTATCCAGGTCAATGGCGCAAAGACCATCCATTTTTTTAAACAACAGGAAAAAGAACAAGCGGATATTATATTCCGTATAAAAAAATTTACCCCGGTCAAACCAGCAGGAAATCCGGTGCTGCCTGAACGTTTTCTCATCCAGCGGTAATGACTGCTTTCTTTTCCTTCCTGTCAGTACCACCTCATAACCGGCCGCCGCCAATGAACCACAGATACGGTGCATCCGCTGGTCGTAGGTCAGGTCATTGGTAACTGTAAAATACAGGCGTTTCACATCCGGGAGATTATGGTAATAAAAAAGGTTTTGCAAATATGCAAAACCTTAAGCACTTAACAGGTGATAGTTCACTATTGTCCCATATTCATTCCGTCCCCGCCATTATCCTGGTTCTTGTTATTCTTACGTTTGAACAGGTTCGGGTCAAATTTCCCGAAACGCCAGCTGAAATTCAGCCGGAGAATCTGCGGATCACGACGGCGGAACACTTCCTGGGTGAAATAAGCCGAACGGGATATAATATTCTGGCGACGTGTACGGAAGATATCATTCACGTTCAGGGAAAGCGAGGCCTGCTTGTTTTTCAGGAATTCGTAACGGATACCACCATCCACATAGTAGTTAGCCTTTACATAGCCCTGGGAAGCACTGGACTGGCCAAACATTCCCATACCGCCACCACCAAACATACCACCTCCACGGCCACCGCCGCCACCGCTTCCACCAGGAGGCAGGATGGTTTTGGAATTGTATTCACCGGAAAGCTGGATACTGAAATTCTTCGGCAGTTTGAAGGTGTTATTGATTTTTACAAACCAGCTGGCAAAGGGATCCTGCTCAGGCTGGCCGGCGATATTCAGTTTGATTTTTGAGGTGAACAGGCTCAGGTTACTGGTCAGGTCCCACCATTTGGCCAATTTATTTTTGGATACCAGTTCAAGACCGGTCACATAGCTGGCACTGGCATTGATATAAGTATTGATCAGCACTTCTTTGCCGGCCGCATTTGTTTCTTTGTCCTGGTAGCGGGTGATCAGGTCCGTGGTGTTTTTATAATATAGAGAGGCAATAAAATTATCCCTGTTTTTAAATGTCTTCTGGTAAGATAATTCCAGCGAGTTGGTAAACTCAGGACTCAGGGCGGGGTTACCACGACTGATATTCAGCGAATCCGAGTAATCAGTGAACGGGTAAAGCTGGAAGAAGTTAGGCCGGTTGATTTTCCGGGCATAATTCAATTGCAGGTCCTGGTCTTTTTTCATCTTCTGGCTCAGGAAAACACTGGGGAAGAAACTGACCGGGAACTGAATATTGAAGCTCTGGTCCTTATCCGGGAGATTGCCTTTATACTCTGAACTTTCCACGCGTAAACCAAGCTGGTAACCGAAATTCTTTAGTTGATTGGAATAAGTGACATACCCTGCATACACATTGTCAATACTGTTGTAGTTAACGGACTGTTCAGGCACAAGGGTCAGGGCCCCGTTGGTTCCTACTATATAGAAATTATTTTTGTTATCTACTTTGCGGAACTGGGCGCGAAGTCCTGTTTCCAGTTTTGATTTTTCGGACAAGGGTTTAACATAGTCTGTTTGTAACACGATGTTTTCATTGGTTCCCTGGCCATCCTGTTGCTGGTTGAATGTACTTCTGAAACTGCTGAGCGGGTCAGAATAGTAACTGGTGTTCACCAGGTTCAGGTTATTGTTTTTACTGCGGTTATAATTGAAGTCGGCCGTCCATTCCTCTCCCTGCTTGGGGAAAAGGTGTTTGAAACTGACCATGGCACCGGAATTATTGAATTTACTGTTGCTGTTGGAAATCCGGTCACTAAAAGAGGATTTGATGGTGCTATACAAAGAATCAATCTGGATATCACTGACAGAGCTGGGCTTAAATTTTCCCTGCATGATATTCCCGGCTACTGAAAGTGTATTCCTGTTGTCCAGGAAAAAGTCAAAGCCACTCCTTAAGAACAGGAACTGTCCTTTGGAAATACTTTCATCCAGCTGGTGCATAAACGTGTTGGGACTGCCGATCAGGGTGGTCCGGTCGGTGGTACCATTGCTGATCGATTTACGCTGGTTCATATTGGCATTCAGAAAGAAATTCACTTTGTCTTTACGGAGATTGATATCGCCTCCGAAGCCGAGCCTGGCGCGGGAATCAATATTGGTACGGATACTACCGCTATAACCCACCCGCTTGTTTTTCTTCAGTACCACATTCAGGATACCGGCTGTACCTCCGGATGCATCAAATTTGGCGGAGGGGTTGGTGATGATCTCTACAGACTCAATGGCATCCGCCGGAATCTGATCCAGGCTGAGGTTGGTAGGGCGGCCATCCACAAAAATCTGCGGGGTATTATTGCGCATCGTCACATTTCCATCAATATCCACACTGATGGAAGGCACATTGCGCATGATATCAACTGCGGTACCACCAGCCGATACGAGGTTCTTATCCACGTTGAATACTTTGCGGTCAATACCCAGCCTTAAGCCGGGATTGGAAGCGGTCACTGTTACATTATCCAGTGTTTTTTCTGCAATATCAATTTTAATATTACCCAGGTCCTTATCCAGTGCTGCCATCATGGAGGACATGTCGCCGCCACTTCCTGGTTTTAAATCGAATGAAACGTTTTGTTCGTAAGGTTTAAAACCCACGATACTCACCTGTAATTTGAACTGGCCAAAAGCAGGCACATTCTCTAATCGGAAATCCCCGTGATTATCGGTCAGCATTCCGGCAATTACGATTTCTTTTCTTTTTTTGGAAACAGTATCAAACCGGTTTTGTATCAGTTGTACGGAAGCATATTCGATCGGTTTGGAGGTTTTAGCCTCCACCAGTTTTCCGTAAAAAGAACCCGACATCTGGGGCCGGCCCTGTCCGGGTCTTGAGGCATTACCCCCCGGCATCTGGGCCGTAGAAGTGTAAACTATTAATAATGAGGTAAATACAGCAATAAAATTTCGCATTGATTCGATTTGGTTATTAGACGCTTAATGGGTGTTGAACTTGCACAAATGGGCTGATAAATGGATGAGCGGTTTTATGACAATTGTTAAAGGAAAATGTTCGGGTGCCGGTTAAAAGGCCAGGTAAAGAATCAGGCATTGCAGGAGGCCAATCAACAGCCCGAAAAAGGCTGCTGCGAGTCCGGCTTTCCGGATTTCCCCGGACAGGTTTTTCCTGATAAAAGTTTCCATAGCTGAGGGGGAGAAACCCGCTATTTTTTGAGTGATCATTTGTTCTGATTCCGGGCCGTCCAGGAGATTACCGGCATACTGTTTCATCACCACCGGGAAGAGGGTTTCAATTTCATTCAGGAAAGCTGTTTTGAGCTTGCCAATGGTTTTATCCCCAATGAACATGCTGATCATGGGCATTTCAGTACTTAACCGGTGGCGGAGGAAATCATCAATATGATTTTCGATCAGGGGCAGGATTTTCCGGATATTTTCGGGGTCATTTATTTTTTCTTCCAGGACCGAAGAAGACTTTAAAGCTGAAGTGAAAACCTGTCCCAGCCTGGCGGCGATCTGGGGCTGTTTCGCGGGAAGAATACCCTGGATACTGAATCCGGCAATCCTTTTTTTAGCTACGGGGTGAAAGAGTACAAAAAGCAGGAGCCGTATGGTAAACCAGCCGGTAAAAGCGGTTAACAGGGGAATCAGTATCAGCCAGTAATTCATAATTGAGCTAAAATGAAACCCCGTTTCTGCCGAAACGGGGTTTTTATGGGGTGGCTAACCGGGTTCGAACCGGCGACCCTCAGAACCACAATCTGATGCTCTAACCAACTGAGCTATAACCACCATATTTGGGCTGCAAAAATAGGAAAATTGCGTTTTTGTAAAAAATAAAAGAGCGTAATCTTTCTATAAACTGACTGATTTACGAAAGTTTACGTGTCCCCGGGCCAGCCACTCATCAAAAACCCTTGTTAAAAGGCTGTAAAGGCAAGAAAAGCAGGGTTTTTGCGTTATTTTTGGTTCTATGCCCAATATAATTAAATACCTCACAAATATGAAGAGACTCCCCCTGGTTGTGCTGATGCTGGTAGCTGCTTCTTTCCTTGCTTTCAAGTCGATGGGAAAGACCAACAGCCGTGCCCTTCCTCCCGGTAACTATGAAAAAATCATGAAGCTGGTCGGCCAGATGCTGTCTGAAGGCCATTACAGCCCTCAGTCCATCAATGATGCATTTTCCAAAAAGGTATTTAAGAAATTTGTGGATGAACTGGATCCGGATAAGAATATTTTACAGCAATCCGATATAGACGCCCTGAAGAAATATGAAAACAGGGTGGATGATGAGATCAACGGGGCCACCGTTGAGTTTCCCCTGGCTGCCGGCAAATTATTCAATGCCCGTGTGGACCAGGCTTCTGCCATGTACAATGAAATCCTTTCAAAGCCCTTTGACTTCACCACGGATGAAGATGTACTCCTGGATGCGGATAAAATGGAATTCACCAGCAGCGTGACTGAACTGAAAGACCGCTGGAGAAGGAAACTGAAATTCCTGACCCTGGAACGCTATGCGGATATGCTGGATATACGTGAGAAGAACAAAGGCAAGGAAGGATTTGTGGTGAAATCAGACGAAGACCTGGAGAAGGAAGCCCGTGAAAAAGTAAAACGCATCATGGACCGCACGTTTGAACGGTACCGTTTTAAATTCACGGATGATGATAAATTCAATGTGTATGTAAATACGATCACCACCACCATGGACCCGCATACGGAGTTTTTCCCGCCGGTGGATAAGCGGTATTTTGATGAGGAAATGAGTGGTAGCTTTTTTGGTATCGGTGCCTCCCTTCAGTATGATGATGGCAATATAAAGATCAGCAGCATCCTGACCGGAAGCCCGGCCTATAAATCAGGTGAACTGCAGGTAGGGGATATTATCCAGAAAGTAGCCCAGGGCAAGGAAGAGCCCGTTGATCTTACCGGTTACCAGGTAACGGATGCGGTGAAAGTGATCCGGGGTAAAAAAGGAACAGAAGTGAGGCTGACGGTAAAACGGATGGACGGATCACTTAAAACGGTTTCCCTGATCCGCGATAAAATTGTACAGGATGAAACCTTTGCCCGCAGTGCCGTGGTAAAAGAAGGTACTTCCAAGATCGGTTATATCTACCTGCCCGAGTTTTACGCCAATTTTGAGGATCCCAACGGGGCCCGTAGTTATAAGGATGTAGAAAAGGAAGTCATCAAACTGAAAGAGGAAAAAGTAGATGGTATTGTGATCGACCTGCGTAATAACGGGGGCGGATCATTATATGATGTGGTACAGATGGCTGGCCTGTTTATTGAAGACGGACCGATTGTACAGGTAAAAGACCGTGACAATAAACCCAGCGTTTTAAAGGATAAAGACCGTAATGTTTTATATACCGGACCATTGGCGGTGATGGTGAACGAGTTCAGCGCCTCCGCCTCTGAAATATTTGCCGCTGCCATCCAGGACTATAACCGCGGGGTGATCATCGGCAGTACGTCCACCTATGGTAAAGGCACTGTACAGCGGAATATCGGGCTGGATCCGGAAAATGGATATTCCATGTCCAACTCTGACCTGGGTACCGTGAAACTGACCCTGCAGAAATTCTACCGTATCAATGGCGGTTCCACCCAGTTGAAAGGGGTGAATTCAGATATTGTACTGCCCGATAATATGGAATACCTGAAAGTAAGGGAGAAAGACAGTGAAGATGCATTGCCCTGGGATGAGATCAGCAAGGCCGGTTACAATAACTGGAAACCCGGTTATGACCTGGAAGTGATCAAACAACTCAGTAAACAGCGTCTGGAAGGGGATCCGACTTTCCGGCTCATTGCGGAAACATCTGACTGGTTGTCCAAACAAAGTGAAAAGAAATATTCCCTGCAACTGGAGAAATACCGGAAAGAGCAGGAAAAAATTAAAGCCAGTGTGAAGCAACTGGAATCCCTGCTGAAGCTGAAAGGCCAGCTTGACGTAACTGCTCTTTCAGGGGAAACCAACCGCTGGTCAGAAGATAAAAACAAACAGGAGCGTTTCCAGTTATGGCTGAAAAGCCTGCAGAAGGATATTTATCTGGATCAGGCTGTCCGGGTCATGAATGATATTATCAGCCAGCAAAATGTGGTTAAGGGAAAAACTGAAGAGCCGGCTAAAAAAGCATTTTAAATAATTTTGTTCAGCAAAAAGCAAAAGGGCTGTATCAGAGATACAGCCCTTTTTTATATTCCGGAAGCAGGTAAGTTACAGGTACCGTTCCTTCAGAATGGCCACATGATGGGCCACATGACCGGCCAGTATAAAACCAATACCCAGCACGTACACCGGCTTCCCGCTGGCAATACCTGAATGCTCAAGGCGGGCAGCATCCAGTGAATTAAACAGCAATTCAGTGGAACGACGGATGGCCTGGAATTCTTCAATCATATCGGACCATTTCCGGTCTGCGCAGGGGGCATTTTTCGCGTAGTCATCTTCATTGAAACCGGGCAGTGGTTGCTGTTCGCCCCGGGCTATACAGAGAGCCCGGTAGGCAAATACCCGTTCTGTATCGATGATATGCTGTAAAACTTCTTTGACGGTCCATTTATCCGGACCATACCGGTAATCGTATTTACCGGCAGGTATATTTTGCAAAAAACTGGTAAAGGTAATGGCTTGTTTCTTCAGGATCTCATTCAGGTCATCTCCTTCTGTTTGCGCAATATAGCGGTGAAAATAGTCAGGTACCCTGCTTAAATCTGGACGTGGCATATGTTTTTTATTTTGAAGGTTTACTGTTTAATGGGGCTCCAACAGGTATATCACAGCGATGTCCTGGTTGTCCGTGCGAGGGGTTAAGACCTGCGGTACTTACACCATTGGCCGGGCTGGTATTGAGTTTGGGAGCATTCTCCGGAGTCGTGGCCTGAGGAACAGGTTGTACAGGCTTGCTGTCGAGCGGCGCGCCAACAGCAATATCGCAGCGATGTCCGGGTTGTCCATGGGCCGGGTTGAGCATAGCGGTTGTAGTATTCAGACCGGAGGGAGCCGGCAATGGATTGGAGGAGGAGGCCGGGGTCATGGAATTTGCGGGAATATCAGGGGTGGTTTCCTCTTCTTTACCGGCGCATCCGGTTAACAGCAGCAGGGCCATAATACCAAGGCCATTTTTTATACTGATCATAGTGGAACTATCGTTTTTTGGTAAATCGGTGAATATGTAAAATAAGGAAGATTTACCAAACGGCCTTCCGGGAATATAAAAGTGGAACGTTAGAGAGTTTTCCGGCCTGGTTAGTGTGAGGACTGTACAGGGTACATTTTCTGGGAGGAAAACCGGTATTGATCCAGGTCGAGTATCGTGCCATTTTCAATACTCAGGTTTTGGTCTATCTCGAGGATTTCGGCGCCCACATCATGTATGGCGGCCAGCGCGCCGTTTCGTTTAAACTCCATAAAACTTTTGGCATCCGGGAACCTGTTTCGGTTCATATTACGCATGTCTTTTTGCATATCGGTGTCCACCAGCCCGGGATATACAGATATTGTTTTCACTCCGTAAGTCACATACTCCTGCTCCAGGGCTATTGATTTTGTCACCATATCAATGCCTGCCTTTGAGGCACAATACACACTTAAACCGATAAATGGTTTTATCGCGGCTCCGGAAGAAATGTTTATGACATGTTTTATGCATTTCCATCCTGCCGTGAGTTGCAGGAAACCGGCGGTTAAGATCAGTGGGGCAATCAGGTTCAGGTTGATGGCTTTTTCGATCTGGGTAGGGCTGTTTGTTTCAAGCCGGCCGATCTGCCCGGTGGTAGCGGCATTATTGATCAGGGTTATCTTTTCAATATTCTTCCGGTTAAGTCCAATGAATATCCGGGAGAGTGTGGGAGCCACCAGTTCGCTGTGCCCGAGATCAAACTGGATATGTTTTTCATCCGTATTCCCATCCGTCAGTTTTAACGACCTCGCCACGGAAAATACCCGGTAGCCATTTCGCTTATATGCCTCCAGTATACCATGCCCGATGCCTTTGTTGCCGCCGGTGATGATCAGAATTTTTTCCATTGTTTTTTGATCCCTGAAGGGTGGTGGTTTTGCCTGATGGATGATAAGGTTTATTGCTGACCCATGACAGGCCGTCATAGTAAAAATAATTTTTCCCTTTTTTCCCGCTATTATATGATATGGCCGGGTTGTTATAAAATTCCTACATGACCTGGTATTGGTTCAAACAAGAAGTAATGAAAGACTCGCTGAAAAAATTGGTAAAAAAAACCGCGGGGGATACCCGCGGCGAAAATCGCAATATGGAAATTGCAAAAAAGACTATTGTCTGACTGTTTTCTGGCTTAATCGTACAGTACCATCGGTATTTACCACGGTTACGAGGTATGTACCTTGTTTGAGTGAACTGGTATTGAACTGCACCAGGTTCATACCCTTCCGGGCATTCAATGTCTGACTTTGGAGAATTAACCCGTTTGCCGCATATAGGTTGGCGGTATAAATATCATTTTTCTGGCTGCTGAAATTCAGGTTAAGTTGGCTTGTAAAAGGGGTGGGGTATAATGACAGAAAAGTGGTGGATAATAGCGCGGGTGCATATTTGACTACAGCAGAATAATTTTCCCCGCCTTTCAGGTCTGTTTGTTTAATACGGTAATAAACTACTTGTGACACAGGACTGATATCTGTAGCAGCATAAGCCCGGTACAGGTCGCTGGTACCAGCAGCTGATTGTGTGTGAATAGTTGACCAGTTGATACCATCCGTACTTTTCTGTGTTTCCATACGATCTGTCTGTGATTCTGATTCCGTGGAGAAAAGGATTTTAACGGCAGATCCTGACGGTTCGATTGTATTGATCTTTAGCCCTTTTACCGGAAGCGTGGTCAGGCTGGCGCACTGGGAGAAAGTGATGTCATCAATAGCCAGGCTGTTGCCGCATTCACCAAATGAATGGTTGATGATACGGTAACGGATATGCTGGATGCCGGGAGGCAATACAAAACCACTTATTACTTTTATCCAGCCAGGGTTGGTCTGGGATGGAATAAAATCAGATGTATAACTGGATAAATGCTGATAGGCGGTTGCCCCGCTCAGGTATTCAATTTCAATCTGGATCCGGGGTAACACAGCTCCTGCGCCGCAGGTACCGGGTTTTGTAACATTCAGTACATATACGGAAACGGAATAATAACCGGCGGTGGTCAGGTTTTCAATACTATCACTGTAAAAATCACCATCCGAATAACCGGGGTTTATGATCATCATTTGTCCGTTGGCATCTCCGGTATGGTCGGATGTACTGTGCCATTCAGGCCGTACCTGTGCATTGGCAGCAACAGCGTATTCTCCAATACCCGGTTCGCTGCCACCACTGAACTTATAGCTGGTTCTTCCGTCGGGAAAGGCTTCTGTTAATGCTGCAGTGCCAAATGTTTCGCGGAAACGGACGGATTCCCCATTGCAAACGGTTTGCGCGCAGGAACGGGTTACACTGAAAAATACAGTGCAGGAAAGAAGAAGTAGGTAAAATTTTGTTTTCATAAGTACGATTTTCATCTATTGGATCACTATATGTGTGCCAATAATTATATCATTGAAAATCAATAAAGTAAGTACAACTACTTATTTCATTTTTTCCAAAAAGTGGAATTTTTCTTCACATTATGGAATTATGACAGGGCCGTAAAGAAAGCCTCTGTGAGGCTCTTATGGCCATGGATTGATTTGCCTGCGGCAAATTAAATGGGCCACGAAAACACGCGAAAACACACGAAAGGATTTGCTATGTAAATGATTGCCTGCGGCATTGGAGCCACAGATTACTCGGATAAACACGGATTTTTATTCAGTTGAAAAATGATCCATTGTATTTTATCCGTGTGAATCCGTGTAATTCGTGGCCTGCGTTTCTGTATTCTTTCGTGTGTTTTCGTGTGAATTCGTGGCCAATAAAAAAAACCCGGCGTTCTGCCGGGCTTTTATCTTATGCGTTTCTGTTGATACAGTTGAGGTCTTCAAAGGCCACTTCAAGGCGTTTGATAAAGGATTCTTCTCCTTTGCGCAACCATACACGCGGATCGTAGTATTTTTTATTCGGCTTGTCATCCCCTTCAGGGTTACCCAGTTGTCCCTGCAGGTAAGCTTCATGTTTTTTATAATTATCCAGCACACCTTCCCAGAAAGCCCATTGCAGGTCAGTATCCAGGTTCATTTTGATAGCACCATAGCTGATCGCTTCACGGATCTGGTTCTGGGGTGAACCACTACCACCATGGAATACAAAGTAAACCGGTTTGGCGGCTGTATTGAATTCTTTCTGGATATACTCCTGGCTGTTATTCAGGATAACGGGCCGGAGTTCCACATTGCCGGGTTTATACACACCATGCACATTACCGAATGCTGCAGCTACGGTAAACAATTTACCCACCTTGCTGAGTTCTTTGTAGGAGTAGGCTACATCTGCTGGCTGTGTATAGAGTTTTGAATTATCAACGCCACTGTTGTCCACACCATCTTCCTCGCCACCGGTCACTCCCAGTTCGATTTCGATACTCATGCCCAGTGGATTCATCCGTTTGAAAAACTCAACTGAAGTATGAATATTCTCTTCAATAGGTTCCTCACTCAGGTCAAGCATATGGGAGCTGAACAGGGGCTGGCCTTTTTCCTTATGGTATTGTTCGCCCGCATCCAGGAGGCCACTGATCCAGGGTAACCATTTTTTAGCCGCATGGTCTGTGTGCAGGACTACAGGTACCCCGTAATATTTTGCCACATTATGGATATGCAGGGCTCCGGAAATACCACCTGAAATATTTCCCTGGAGGTTATCATTCGGCATTCCTTTACCAGCGATAAACTGGGCCCCCCCATTGGAAAACTGGATGATGACCGGTGAATTGACTTTTGCTGCAGTTTCAAGCACCGCGTTAATGGTGTTGGTGCCTATGGTATTTACGGCGGGTAAGGCAAACTGATTGTCCCTTGCATCATTGTAGAGTGCTTCCAGTTCGTCACCGAACAGCACCCCGGCTCTGTACTTTTTCATTGATTTTATAAATTTTTAATGTGGCAAATGCTTTTCAGCAGGCAGGTAATCGTTAAAGGCCTGCTAATATAGAGCTTTTCCGGAAATCAGAAAGCTAACAAATGTTAGACTTCAACGTGATTTTCGTTTGCTTTTCCCCAGGTTCCGTTGCACCAGCAGCAGGTTTTTCCGCAGGGTGAGCTTCAGGTGCACTTTTACGATCTGTCCCATATTCTGGCATTTATCATAGTCCGTGGTTTGCATGTACTCACCCAGTTCCTTTTTCAGCTGCGCCACTTTTTCGGGGGTGGAGATTTTGTCATGGGTCATGATATCCAGCAGGTCTTTGATCCGGTACCTGGAACTGGCCAGCCGGAAAGTGATCATGGTCCGTTCTTCAGCCTGGTATTGCTCAATCGATTCCTTATTCAGTACTACCAGGGCAGATTCCACGAAAGCATAATTTTCTTTAAAGAACTGGGGCAGGTACAGGTTTTTCCGGCCTTCATAGGTTTGCTGGTCAAAGTCAATGCACCGGATACGGTATTGATAGTCCTCGATATCAGGTGTGATACTGACCACAAAATTATAACTGCGCATATCCCCGAGGAGGCGCACAAAGCAGCGTTCATTGAATTTTACAAACTCCTTGGCCAGCCTGATCTTGTTGGTCTCGGGCGATTCCAGCATCTGCCGTATAAACATATCACCGGGGATACCCGGAATATGCTCCTCCACCAGGGTATTGCCATAGGTGAAAAATGTGATCCGGTTGGGGGATAGAATATGCTCCAGTTCCAGTCCGTAAATACGGGAGGCATCCGCGATTTTTATATAATAGTGGTCATAATTATCGTTGAACTTATTCACGATCCGTATCCGGAACGGGTTGGAGTTCCCGAATGAACAGTAATCGATACGGGCCACATCCAGGTGGGTGATAAAACTGAAATCTCCTTCTGTTTTAAGAATCGCATAGATTTTCACCAGTCCTTCCCGGATATAATCCCAGTCACGGCTGTCATACGAAGCTTTTTCCCAGTGGGTATGATTCCCGTTTTTATCCATGATAGGAGTGGACCAGGTAAACCGGAGCAGGTCGTGATAGGTCACCGGCAACCTCACTTCACGGCCACGTTCTTTCAGGTAACCCCTGAGCTTGGTGTTCACCGCATACATTGGTTTTTTCCGCGAAGGTTTGTCACCTTCCTTTGTTTCCCGGTCGTTCTGGTTATCGATGAAACGCATGAGCGAGTTTGATGTTGAGTTGTTTGTTGATTAGAAGGGCAGTTGCTTTTCAGGTTTGCTGCACAAGCTTCGGACTGTGATTAATCGCTACTCCGTTCGCAATTTCGCACTATTTTATCTTCTGCCATAATTTTTGAAAATACGCAGGTGACTGCAGGAGACGGCTGCCATACCAGCTGAACATTTCACCATCGGCTAACAGTATTTTAGTACCCGGCAATTGTGCCTGCAATGCGGCCACATGTTTTTCAGTGAAAGGGTAGGGTTCAGAGGAGAGCAAAAGGAGTTCACAGTTCACAGAACTTAGTTCCTCAATATTGATCTGCGGGTACCGGGAAGCTGATTTGTAAATATTAGTAAGTCCGGCTTTCTCCAGCATGTCATGGATAAAGGTATCGCCTCCTGTGGTCATCCAGGGATCCTTCCAGATCAGGTATGCTGTGCGCTGAGGTTTGTTGTGGTATACCGGAATATCAAATGCCGTTTTAATTTTCGAACCAAGAAGGGAAGATTCTGCTTCAGTATTTGTGAGTACCCCGATCTGCATGATCATGTCCAGGGCCTGTGCCAGGGTGTTGACATCACTGACCCAGACGGGCCATTCCTTTTCCAGGGCCTCGATCTGTTCTTTTACATTCTCTTCTTTATTGGCGATAATCAGATCCGGCTGCAGTTGCCGGATCAGTTCTATATTAACCAGTTTGGTGCCACCGATCCTGGTCTTTGTCCGGAACCATTCCTCCGGGTGAATACAAAATTTAGTAATGCCAAGCACCTCATCACGCAGTCCCAGGTCATACAGCAATTCGGTCTGCGACGGTACAAGTGATACAATTCGTTTGGGTGAATCGGTTACTTCAACAATACGGCCACATTGGTCGGTGGTGATCATAAAGGGAAATTAGGGAAAAGTAAGGAAGTGGGCAGTCAGGAGTCAGGAAACGGTAGTCGGGAGTGAACAGCCCTTAATAAGAAGGTACTTGTTAAAACGAAAAAAGCCCTTAGCAGGCCTTTGAATTTTTGTATTATTTGATGCTTAGTTGGTTCTTGGCATCTTCGGTTCTTGGAAATTTGTCTTCTAAGTCACCGCGCCTCCTGCTAACTTGTCATCCTGAGGGATTCGAAGGATAGCAGGAGGGGTTCCGGATGTTTAGTTTCTTTCATGGATTTGGACACGGTGAGACTTGGATAATTCTCAGGACACTTGGATTTGGACGGTTTTTTTCAGGATCTGGACTTGTTGGTTTTTGTTGGATTTGGACGGTTTTTTCGGATCTGGATCTTGTTGGTTTTTTCTCTAGGTTTGGATTTGGACGGTTTTCTTTTGGATCTGGACTTTTGGTTTTTTTCGGATCTGGATCTTGTTGGTCTTCTGTTGGATTGGATTGGTTTGGTTTTTCTTCGGAAACGGATCTGTCGGTTTTCAGTCGGGTTTGGATCTCAAACGGTATTTTCAAAAAGCTCTTAAAGTAAAAACAAAAGAAGTTGACCGATACTGGATTTTTAATTGTCTGGTTTTTCTAAGGATTGGTTTTTGTCAGTTTTTGGACGGTTCTTCTAAATTTGGATATTGGACTTTGACAAAAGATTGATACGATATCAATCAACTTCTGCAACAAAAGTAATTGGCATTTCATTCACAAAACAGAGCAAATTAACCTCATTTTTTTACGACATTTTTTACCCTTTTTATCGTAAAGTCTTCATACTTTATAATCGAAATTTTCCAATAAATGTATACGTAGATATACGAAAAAAGAGCCCCGCCTTATAACTGGCAAAGCTCTTTTGTTGATTTATTTATCTGGTAATGAATACTATATGGGGCTTATTTAAAGTAGTGGACAGGGCCGGAAAATGAACGAATTAAAGGCTTGCAATTTTATTGTATCAGTTTCCCAGTGACTGAATCACGTCATATTTCGTCACAATATGGTAACTCCCGGCTTCATCTTTTGCCAGGACCGCACCATTCTCTTTGTTAATCAGGTGACTTAACCGTTCCACCGGGGTATCAAAAGCCACTAATGGGAACGAAGGCTCTATCACTTCAGCCACAGTGGCGTTCTTTATTTCAGGATTATCAAATATTTTCTGAAATAATCCGCCTTCACTGATAGCCCCAATGGGTCCTTCCGGGTTAAATACCGGGATCTGTTCAATATCATACTTCTTCATCAGTTCCACAGCGGCAGCCACTGTTTGAGTAGTGTCTACAGTGATGAGTCGTTTAGTACCCCGCGCACTGACCACATCCTTGAATGTTTTTACATCCAGGAAGCCGCGTTCAATCATCCATTGGTCATTGTATATCTTACCTACATAACGGCTTCCATGGTCATGGAAAATACAAACCACCAGGTCGTCTTTTTTCAACCGGTTTTTTAATTGCATCAGTCCCTGTATACAGCTGCCGGCACTATACCCGCAGAACAGGCCTTCTTCTTTAGCCAGGCGCCTGGCCATAACAGCCCCGTCCTTATCTGTCACCTGTTCAAACTGATCGATCACACGCATGTCATAGTTCTTCGGTATAAAATCCTCCCCGAATCCTTCACTGATATAGGGATGCACTTCATTCATATCAATTTCACCGGTCCGGAAGTATTTGGTCAGTAATGAACCGTACACATCAATGGCCCATATCTGTATGTCTGGATTCTTTTCTTTCAGGAATTGTGCTGTACCGGTGATAGTGCCACCTGTGCCTGCCGTACAAACCAGGTGGGTGATCTTTCCATCCGTTTGTTTCCAGATCTCCGGCCCGGTGCTTTCATAATGCGCCAGCCGGTTAGCCAGGTTATCATACTGGTTCATGTGATAGGAATTCGGGACTTCCTTTGCCAGCCTGGCTGCCACACTATAATAACTGCGGGGATCTTCCGGTAATACATTGGTTGGGCAAACGATCACTTCGGCACCGACTGCTTTCAGGATATCCGCTTTTTCCTTGGATTGTTTATCCGTGGTAACGAATATGCATTTGTATCCTTTCACCACGGCGGCCAGGGCCAGTCCCATGCCTGTATTCCCACTGGTGCCTTCAATGATAGTGCCACCGGGTTTGAGTTTGCCTTCCTGTTCGGCCACTTCCACCATCTTTAAGGCCATACGGTCCTTAATGGAGTTGCCCGGGTTAAAATAATCCACTTTGGCCAGCACCGTACAGGGAAGTTCACGGGTAATTTTATTCAACCGGATCAGGGGCGTATTGCCGATAGTTTCCAGAATATTATTTTTTATATCCATCATTGGTTTTTTCTGGTGGCAAAGGTAGGTTTTTCAGGGGGCACCATTAACAGCTGTTAGTTAAAACTAATAAAAAGCCCCTCCTGGTACCAGGAGGGGTTGCCGGACTCAATGACCAATGGTCATCAAGCTTCTTTTCTGAACTGTTTACGTTTATTGCCCAGGTAAAAATCAAGCAATACCAATCCCAGCACCACATTGATCATCATAAACACATTAAGGAGGGTATTATTGAAGAATTTGGAAACATCGATCTTTTCCAGCTGGTCAGTCAATGTACTGTTCGCCGAGGTGCTCCATTCCATCTGGCTGAATCCATAGGTCAGGATGGCCACGATAATACCCAGGAAGAAAATCCCGATGCCCCAGATAATCTTGTTGTTGATATAGGTTTTAGTAGCCGGGGCAATATGACTCCGGGTGATCTCTTCCATCACATTTTTAGTAAACCGGAGCGAGGGGGCCTCCAGTTCAGTGGAATGAAGCAGGGTATTCAGCTCCATTAATTCCCCGTATTTTTCTTTCCAGTCAGATTGGGTCTGCAGCAGCTCCTCTATTACCTGCCTTTCGGCCGGTGCAGCGGTGCCGTCAATATACTCCCACAATCTTTCTTCCATACTGTGCTGCGTATTCATAGTGGTTCAATTTAAGTCTTTTACTTCTTGCGCAAAATGAGTTTCCATAATTTCCTTTAAACGGGCCCGGGCCCGGTGCAACCTGACTTTGGCGGTATTCACTTCCAGTCCCAGCACTGCTGCAATCTCCTCCAGGTTCTGTTCATTTTTATAAAACAGGGTGATGATGGCCGCGTCATCCGGTTTTAGCCGGCTGATCGCTTCGCCCACCATGGCATGCCTCGATTTCTGCTCAATACCATCGGCCCTGAAACCGGCATCCCGGTTATCCGCGGCGGCAAAAACCCGTTCATCATCCAGGGACTGAATATTCAGTTTTTTCTTCCGCAAAAAGCTGATACAGGTATTATTTACAATTGTATACAGCCAGGTGCTGAATTTGGCATCCCCCCTGAAGTCTGCGAGGTATTTGTAGGCCTTGATAAATACATCCTGGGCCACTTCCTCTGCCTCCTCCCGGCTCTTCACCAGGCGCAGGGTTAGTGTAAAAACATAGTTCTGGTAACGGTGCACCAATCCGGCGTAAGCCTGGTGATCACCCTGCAAAACTTTGCTAATGAGTTCATTATCATTTTGTCCGGCTGACATCTGGATATATGACTCCCCGCAAGGGCCTGAGGTTACAATTTTGTTTACTTATATAATTACGAGACGTTGGTAACAGAAAGTTACGGAAAGCCTGTAACCTGGAAAGGCCGGATGTGGTCAGATGTATTGTAAACCGTTGAAAAAACTTCTCCCAGCCTGTAACCGGAACAAAACAGGAGGAGTCCTATCAGACAAGCGATTAAAAAACTATAAAAATTACAACTATGAGTGGCGAAGAAGTATTAATACCCGTAACCATGTTTGCAGGCGGATTTGCCATGATTTTTGGCATCTACTACCTGAAAACCCGCCAGAACCTGGCGATGATTGAGAAAAATATGAACCCGAAGGAATTTGCCAACCGGCCTGCTCCTTATAAAAACCTGAAATGGGCTTTATTACTGATCGGGGCAGGGGTGGGGTTATTCCTGGCCTATATCCTGGACAATTATGTACTGTATCATTCATACAGGAATAACTTTGAAAGCGATCATAATGCACCTATTTATTTTGCCCTGATTGCGATAGGCGGGGGACTGGGATTATTTGGTTCCTACAAAATCGAAAAACAGTGGTGGGATGAAAATAAAGACAAACAATAAGCGACAGATCTGTAAGCCGTGAACAACAAACCACTGCAAACCATTCACCATTAAACGGGCATCACCTGGTTGTAAAACCAGGTTTTTGCCATTTATAAATATGAGAAAGTATAATTTTTTCCTGCTTCTGCTCACCCTGTTCCTTTATTCCTGTCACGGGCACCGCCCGGTAACAACTATTGAAACAAGAGAGGGCAATAATTTTATCCAGGTCAAGTACAATGGTACTGTTAGTTTTACCAGTGATTCAACCGCTATTGAAGGCATATCCCCTATGAGCACGCTGCGCTACAAAAATAATTCGGATTATTTATTGGTAACCAGTAACGAAAAAGGTCAGCTGAGTTTTGAGATGACTGAAAATGGTAAAACACTGCTGATGGATCAGCAGGGAAAGGAATTCATTGCAAAAGCGGTGAAGGTGATGATAGCACAAGGTGCGGGTAGGATTAGTCGGTAGTTAGGAGTTTGTAGTCGGGAATCAACAGTCCCTTCTAAGAATGAATATCTAAACCTTTTAAACCGATCTTTAAGCCACTTTCAAATATCAGACTTTATAAACCCTTATTTAAACCTCTATCAGCTTTAGGCCTCTCTAAACTCTCTCACTTCCCAATTACTTCCATTGCTTTGATAACCGCCGGGTCGCCGCTGTTGAGTACCTGGTAGAAGCCGCTGTTTCTCCAGCGATAGCGGGCCAGCAGGGCTTTCAGTCTTTGCACAACCAGGTCCTTTTCCTTACCGGCAAGATTGCCGGGTTTTACTGAATCAGCTGCCGTGTATTGAATCAGCCCTTTCCATAACAGATCATTTTGTGTAAAACCGGTGGTGAATGCCGTGGCGTCACTGTACTGGTCTATTTCACCTTTATGCTGCAGGTAATAATTGTAAACATAATTACTGATATTGACAGATACCGCCATCCGGTTGGCTTTTTGCAGGGCCAGGCTGGTGTCGACCGGGATAAATATCTTAGGACTGATACCGCCACCACCAAATAAACTGTCATTGCAATTGGTCAGAAAGCTATGGCCATTATGATTCTTCATGGAATCCTCGGAAACCATTTCTCCATTGTTGAAACGTTCCCATAATTCATCCATATATACTTTCTTTCCTTTTTCATAGGAACGCTGGATACTGCGGCCAAGCGGTGTATAATACCGGGCTACGGTTAAACGTAAAGCAGAGCCGTCCCTGAGCTGATATTGCTCCTGCACCAGGCCCTTTCCGAAAGTGCGGCGGCCGATAATCGTGGCCCGGCACCAGTCCTGTAAAGCACCGGCCAGGACTTCACTGGCACTCGCGGATAATTCGTCGACCAGTAAAACGAGTTTCCCTGTTTCAAACAGACCCGGACGTTTGCAACGGTACTCCTTTTTCTTACTGTTTACTCCTTCTGTATACACAATCAGCTTATCTCCATCCAGGAATTCATCGGCCATATCGACTGCTTCATTCATAAAACCCCCGCCATTCCCGCGCAGGTCAAATACCAGGCTTTTCATTCCCTGTTTTTGAAGGGCTTCCATGTTTTGCATAAATTCCTCATAACTCGTTTCCGTAAACTTGGTCAGTTTGATATAAGCGGTGCTTTTATCGACCATATACGCTGCGTCTATTGAGGGAACCGGTATCTTCCCCCGGGTCACTTTTAACGGGATGGAATTTTTTCCCCTTAAAACCAATAAACTGGCTTCCGAACCTTGCGGACCACGGATCAGGCTTTTTATACTGGTGACCGTGTATCCTTTTTTGGTCAGTAATGAATCATTCACCTTGAGAATTTTGTCACCGATCTGCACCCCGGCTTTTTCACTCGGTCCGCCCGGAAATACATATACCACATTGACGGTATCACTGAAAATATTGAATTCCACCCCGATGCCGTCAAAGTTGCCGGCCAGGTCTTCATTGGCTTCCTTCAGTTCAACGGGGGGCAGGTATACAGAGTGCGGATCCAGTTTATTCATCATCTGCTGGATGGCATATCCTTCCAGGGAGTCAATATTTACTGAATCCACATAACGCATCCGGATCAGGTCCATCGCTTCCTGTAAACTATTCCTCCGGTTGGAAGCAAACAATCCTTTCCCGTTTCCGGCCTGGTCGCCCAGTTTAAATCCAAGGAACATTCCAACGATCAGTACCAGCGAAAACAGGAGCGGATACCATACCTGCAATTTTTTATTTCCCGTCATAAACCTTTATTCAGTAATTTGACGCAAAATACTGGATTTGAACGGAACAGACCCTGTCGTTCATCCAATTCAACAAATCTTTATATGCCAGTCGTAAAACTGATTGCCGACAGCGGGGCTACAAAAGCAGAGTGGTGCTTACTGAAAAACGGCAGAAAGAAAACCCTGTTTACCCAGGGAATCAGCCCTTACTTCCTGAATACGCAACAGATATATGAGCTGATAGAAAAGGAATTAAAGCCCAGACTCCGGAAAGAGGAAATAGATGAGGTCTATTATTATGGTACGGGTTGTGCCAATCCGCACAATGCCCGTTCCGTAAAAAAAGCCCTCAACAAGGCCTTTGCCGGAAGCAAAGTGGAAGTTACCCATGACCTGATGGGGGCCGCCAGGGCCCTTTGCGGCCGTGAAAAAGGCATTGCCTGTATCCTGGGAACCGGATCCAATTCCTGTTATTACAATGGGAAAAAGATACTGAAAAACAGTCCGGGACTGGGTTATGTGCTGGGAGATGAAGGAAGCGGGGCTTATCTTGGAAAAAAAGTGGTCCAGTATTATTTATACGGCACATTCGATGATGAACTCAGGGGCCGTTTTGATCTGACTTATACCACCAATGCTTCTGAGATACTGGAAAACGTATATAAGAAACCGTTACCGAACCGTTACCTGGCCGGTTTCGCCCGATTCCTGGCGGATAACCGGGGGCATTATATGATCGAGAATATCATTGAGGACGGTTTAAATGATTTTTACTTCAATCACCTGTGCAAATACAGGGAAACCTGGTCACTCCCTATCCATTTTGCGGGCAGTATTGCATTTGGTTTTAAGGATGTTCTGCAGCAACTTTGCAGCAGTTATGAATTTGAACTCGGACGGGTGATGAAAAATCCCATGGAGGGATTGATCGAGTACCACCGATAAATGAATGATCCTATGGCATTTCAAAAAATTACGGAGCAGTCAAGCAACTACAGGCATTTGGAAAAAATGAGTGTGGGCGAATTGCTGACCAATATCAATAAGGAAGATCAGACCGTACCCGCTGCAGTGGAAAAAGCGATACCCCAGATTGAGAAACTGGCGGAAGTGGCGTCTGATAAATTACTGATGGGAGGGAGGATGTTTTATATCGGGGCCGGCACCAGTGGCCGTCTCGGTATCGTGGATGCCAGTGAGTGCCCGCCAACCTATGGTGTGCCCTACGGATTGGTAATTGGAATTATTGCCGGTGGGGAAAGGGCCATCACCAATGCGGTTGAATTTGCCGAAGATGACCGGGAACAGGGCTGGAAAGATTTACTGGAATATAATGTATCCGATAAGGATGTCGTGATCGGTATTGCAGCCAGTGGTACCACTCCTTATGTGATTGGGGCACTGGACGAATGCCGCAAAAGAGGAATCGTAACCGGGAGTATTTCCTGTAATCCGGATTCGCCGGTTAGCACAGCCGCTGATTTCCCGATAGAAGTGGTGGTGGGTCCTGAGTTTGTGACCGGCAGTACCCGGATGAAAAGCGGCACCGCACAGAAACTGGTTTTAAATATGATCTCCACCACGGTAATGATTCACCTGGGAAGGGTGGAAGATAATAAGATGGTCAATATGCAACTAACGAACGATAAGTTGGTTGACCGTGGTACCAAGATGCTGATGGAGCGTGTGAAGATCACTGATTATGAAAAAGCGAAAGAATTGCTCCTGAAACACGGCAGCGTAAAAAAAGCGGCGGATTCTTTAGCCGGATAATTTTATTTTCCCGCGATTGCAATGTATATTGCACACCTGTTTAAAAAAGGTGGTATATCAGCACAACCATATTATTCTTCCTGCTGCGGTGAACTTCACCACTATTACTATTACCACCACAATCCCTTAACGGGATTGTATATTATCATATCAACAAATGGGCGCTTAGCTGTGGGAAAACAAAAGGTTTCCTGTGTTCATGCTATATCATTCAATATTCATCAGATTCAAAAATTAATACCAGATCATGCAGGTTTTAAAATTCGGAGGCACTTCGGTTGCCAGCGCGGAGAATATCAATAAGGTCGTTGAGATCGTTTCAGCTACTATTAAAAAAGAACCTGCCGTGGTGGTGGTGTCTGCATTAGGCGGCGTAACGGATTTATTACTCAGTGCGGCCACCCTGGCTGCCGGTGGGGATGAGGCCTACCGCGAGAAACTTACCGTGGTGGAACAACGTCACCTGGATGCGGTAAAACAATTACTGCCGGTGGCCGGACAAAGCCAGCTGCTCAGCCTGGTAAAAAAAGCCTGTAACGAAATTGAGGATATCTGTAACGGGATCTACTTGTTGCGTGAGCTGACACCCCGTTCGAAAGACCGTATCGCGAGTTATGGCGAATGGCTGTCCTCACAGATCATTGCTGCCCGGTTTAATTCGGCCGGTGTACCGGCACAATGGAAGGATTCACGGGAACTGATCCGTACCAATTCGGGCTTTACAGCAGCCGAAGTGGATTATGCGGTGACCAATCACCAGGTGCATACCTGGTTTGATAAAACCGATGCTTCCTTATTTATTTTGCCTGGATTTATTGCCACAGACAGCAATGGGATCACCACCACATTAGGCCGGGGCGGTTCTGATTTCACCGCCGCCATCCTGGCTGCCGCCCTTGATGCCACAGTACTGGAAATCTGGACGGATGTAAGTGGTATGATGACCGCAGATCCCCGGTTAACCAGCAATGCGCGTATCATTCCACAGATCTCTTACCAGGAAGCGATGGAACTTTCCCATTTCGGGGCTAAAGTGATCTATCCGCCAACTATTCAACCGGTGATGGGGAAAGGGATTCCCGTATGGATTAAAAACACTTTTGCCCCGGCAGATGAAGGAACCCTGATTGAATCCGTAACCCGCAAAGACGGTGATATCGTGCGGGGTATTTCAAGCATTAATAATATCGCCCTGATCAGCCTGGAAGGAAGTGGTATGATCGGTATACCCGGTTTTTCCAAGCGTTTATTTGAAGCCCTCAGCAGTGAGAAAATCAATGTAATCCTGATTACACAGAGTTCTTCCGAACATTCGATCTGTGTGGGAATCGACAGCAGTGCCGCAACCGGGGCCAAACAGGCCGTGGATGCCGCTTTTGCCAATGAAATCGCTCTTAATAAAGTGGAGCCCCTGCAGATTGAATCAGACCTGTCGATTGTGGCATTGGTAGGAGAGAATATGAAAAGTCATCCCGGTATCAGCGGCCGGATGTTCAGTGCCATGGGACGCAATGGGGTGAATGTCCGGGCGATTGCCCAGGGCTCCTCTGAGAAAAATATTTCCGCGGTAATAGCTACCCGTGATGTTCGTAAATCCATCAACGTCCTGCATGAGGAGTTTTTTGAAACCAGTTATAAGCAGGTCAATCTTTTTATAACCGGCACCGGGAATGTGGGTGCTAAACTGCTCGGCCAGATACAACAGCAGCTGGGCTTTCTCCAGGATCACTTGCACCTGCAGGTCAATATTGCCGGGCTGAGCAACAGCCGCAAAATGCTGATTAAGGAAGATGGTATAGGGCTGGCTGACTGGAAATCACAACTCGATGCCGGGGAGACCGCTAACCTGCAGCAGTTTGTAGAGGAGATCATCAGCCGCAACCTCCGTAATTCCATTTTTGTGGATGTGACTGCCAGCGATAAAGTGGCAGCCGTCTATGCCACATTACTGGAAAAAAGTATTTCGGTGGTGGCCTGTAACAAAGTGGCGGCTTCATCCGCTTACAATAATTATAAAAACCTGAAAGACCTGGCCCGGGCTTATAATGCCCAGTTCCTTT
>CAZFLL010000014.1:51893-53528 GCA_964519865.1 uncultured Chitinophaga sp.
CGGTTTGCCCATTATTGCCACCCTGAACGACCTGATCAGCAGCGGGGATAAAATCCACCGGATGCAGGCGGTACTCAGCGGTACCCTCAATTTTGTGTTCAATAATTATGATGGCAGCCGTCCGTTTGCCGATGTGGTGAAACAGGCACAGGAGGAAGGCTATACTGAACCCGATCCGCGTCTGGATCTCAGTGGAACGGATGTGATGCGTAAGATCATGATCCTCGCCCGGGAAGCAGGGCATAAAATCGAGATGGAAGATATTTCCAATAATTCATTTATGCCGGAGTCCTGTATGAAAGGAACCGTGGCTGATTTTTATACGGCCATGGGAACAGAAGAAGCCCATTTTAAACAATTGCTGGAGAAAGCCAGTACCGCAGGGTGTAAATTGAAATTTGTAGCCTCTTTCGAAAATGGAAAGGCGGCTGTCGGTTTACAGCATATCGATCCCAATCATGATCTCTATCATTTGTACGGGAAAGACAATGTGGTGCTTTTTTATACCGACCGCTACCGGGAACAACCGATGGTGGTGAAGGGGGCCGGTGCCGGCGCGGAAGTGACTGCGAGCGGGGTGTTTGCGGATATTATCAGGGCAAGCAAAAAGTAGTTAGTAGAAAGTAGTTAGTAGTCAGAGTTGTCAGAAGAATCCGGAATGTTAGTTTAATCAGGAAGAATAAATTCCAATAATCAAATTAATCATCTTAGAAGGATTTGGAATTTGGGAATTGGATTTTTTTTGGATATTGGTTCTTGGTTCTTTTTTAAAAGGGTATTACAATTATGAAGTCTTTAATAGTAAAGTGTCCCGGTACAGTCGCGAATCTCGTTTGCGGTTTCGACATACTGGGCCTGGCATTGAATGAGCCTTCGGATATTATGGAGATGAAATTGCTGGATGAACCGAAAGTGATCATTCATAACCGGGATATGTATAACCTGCCCACGGAACCGGAGAAGAATGTGGCCGGGGTGGTGCTATTATCCATCATGGAGAAAGTGGGAGGGAATACCGGTTTTGAAGTAACGATCGAAAAGCATATCAAACCCGGCAGTGGGATCGGCTCCAGTGCGGCCAGTGCAGCCGGTGCCGCAGTGGCCGCCAACCTTTTACTGGCCAACCGTTTTAATACGGATGAAGTAGTGCAGTTTGCCATGAACGGGGAGAAGCTGGCTTCCGGGGTAAAGCATGCCGATAATATTGCCCCCTGCATATTGGGTGGTATCAGCCTGATCCGTTCGATTCACCCACTGGATATCATCTCCATTCCTTCTCCTGATTTATTTGTAACAGTAGTCCATCCGCAGATCGAAGTCCGGACCTCAGATGCCCGCCAGATTCTGAAACAACAGGTATTACTCAAGGACGCGATCCGCCAGTGGGGGAATATCGCCGGACTTGTAACCGGGTTTATGAAAAATGACCTCGACCTGATCGGCCGCTCCCTGGAAGATGTGATCATTGAACCGGTACGCAGTATCCTGATCCCTGGTTTTGATGAAGTGAAAAGAAAATGTAAGGATGCCGGGGCCCTGGGGGGTGGTATTTCCGGCTCCGGCCCTTCCGTGTTTATGCTGAGTAAAGATGAAGCAACGGCCCGTTCGGTGGAAACAGTAATGAAAGAAGTGTAC
>CAZFLL010000015.1:0-2186 GCA_964519865.1 uncultured Chitinophaga sp.
ACCGGCACCGGTGAGTATGACCAGTTTCTTTTTTGGCATAGTCAAAAGTACGGAAACAGAGGAAAGTAACGGGTTGCGAGCGATGAGTTACGAGTCAAATACAATTTAACACCTGCCTACCGGCAGGCAGGCATAGGCACATAGATACAAAGGGAATACATAGGTAATAGTATTTGCCGCCATCAGTCATCCCAAAGAAAACTATATATGAACCAGCCTTTGCCGGCAGGTAGCCCTTTTATACCAACTTGCAGCTCATTCAACTTTAAGAAATTGAGCAGGTGAAATGCAATCACAGAATAAAAATAGGAAGGGCTGCATTTAATTGTGCAGCCCTTGTGTTTTACAGGCGGGTAAAAAGGTAGGTGATGCTGTCTTTGTTTCTGACCTGCAGACTGTCTTTGTTCAGTTTTAATACAACAAAGCTGTCTGTTGTACTGTCTGCTGCATTCTCTTTGAATTGGAGTTCACCTGTTTTACTCCACGCATAAATGCTGCTGTCCGCTGTGGCCTCGGCGCTGTCCCGGATCAGGGCAATACTGTCCTGGATAAATTCATACTCGTACTTTTTGACCAGGCTGTCATAGCCCCCGGTGGTGGAGATCAATTTCCATTTGCCCAGGATCAGTTCATTTTTGTTTTCCGTTACCGGATCATTGCTTTTTTTCTGTGTGTACAGGTAATAGGCGGCGGCCCCGGCTGCTATAACCAGCAGCCCGATGATAATTTTTTTCATGGCTATACTTTGTTTGAATTAAAAGGTGACTATCAGGTATTGATACCGGAAAGCGGGAAAAGGTAACCTTAAGGAAAAGTTAGAAGTCGAAGTGAAAAGTACAAAGTACGAGGTACGAAGTACGAAAGGTATACCTAAAACGAGTGTATTCTGTTAATATGTTACAACATACTTAGTAAGTTGAATCAAAAAGAACAAACAGTTACTCGTTTTACGTCATCCATTTCGTACTTCGTACCTATTACCTCGTACTTCGAATTACTCTTTTTCTTCTGCGTACTTCATCACCATCCCCCACTCTTCCTCCCTCACCTGTTGTACAGATAAGCGGCCAAGGCGGATCAGGTCCATATTGGCCAGTCGTGGATCGGCTTTGATCGTGGCCAGTGATACAGGTTTCTTTAGTTTTTTATGCGGGGCAAAATCAACCACCAGCCAGGCAGGTTCATCGGTGGTCGGATCCTGGTAGGATTCTTTTACGACTTTGGCAATACCCACAATTTCCAGTCCTTCATTGCTGTGATAAAAAAAAGCCAGGTCACCCTTCTTCATGGAACGCAGGTTATTCCGGGCCGCATAGTTGCGCACCCCTTCCCAGGTGGTTTGTTTATCTTTTTCGAACTGATCCCAGGAATATTTAAACGGTTCTGATTTTATCAGCCAGTAAGCCATGCGGGTTGTATTTGAATCCCCAAATTTAATGGAACGGGGAATAAAAAAAATATAAATACTGAAATCCGGAACCATTCCTTTCCCCGTATCTCTGTTTGTTCATGCATGACCCGTTAACCGTCCCTTCCCTATACATAACAATTAAACATTAAAACAAAAATCAATTATGAAAAAGATCCGGATGGCAGGTATTGTACTTGCCGCTATTCTTACTGTTAACTGTTCCTATGCACAAAACGGTATGATGAAAGAAATGACCGTTGAAGTAGGCGGAGCCCCGATGTACCCATCGAAGAATATCGTGGAAAACGCGGTGAATTCAAAAGACCATACCACCCTGGTGGCGGCAGTAAAAGCAGCCGGTTTAGTGGAAACCCTTCAGTCTGCAGGTCCATTCACCGTATTTGCCCCAACTAACGCGGCTTTCAGTAAGCTCCCGGCCGGTACCGTGGAAACACTGCTGAAACCGGAAAACAAATCCATACTCACCGGTATCCTGACCTACCATGTGGTGGCCGGTAAACTGGATGCCAAAGCGCTGGAAGCAAAAATCAAGGAAGGCAAAGGGAAAGCCGAATTAACCACCGTGGCCGGAGGTAAACTCTGGGTGATGAAAAAAGAGGGAAAGATCTGGCTGAAAGATGAGAAAGGCGGAATGGCCAGCGTGACGATTGCTGATGTATACCAGAAGAACGGGGTGATACATGTGATTGATAGTGTGGTATTACCCAAATAAGAAAAAAGCACGAAATCAGAAGTACGAAGTCAGAAGTACGAA
>CAZFLL010000015.1:2196-2513 GCA_964519865.1 uncultured Chitinophaga sp.
ATGTTACAACAGGCTTAGAAAGTTGAATCAAAAAAAACAGAAAGCGCCTCGTTTTACGTCATCCAGTTCGTACTTCTGACTTCGTACTTTTTACTTCGTACCTCGTACTTATTCTTCCCAGCCGCTGGCCAGTACATCCGCCAGGTGCATAGGCTTGATTGAATATCCCTTTTGTTTGATATAACCTCCCAGGTGCATGAGGCAGGAAAGATCGGTGGAGATAAGGTATTCAGCACCGGTAGCCAGGGCGTTCTCTACTTTTTGTTCGCCCATACCTACAGAAATGGAATCAAATTTTATAGCAAAGGTTCCGCCGA
>CAZFLL010000015.1:2523-39546 GCA_964519865.1 uncultured Chitinophaga sp.
CACATCATTCATTTCTGTCAGCGTGAGTCCTTTTACCTGGGCCAGTAATTTACGTGGGCCCTCCTTGATTTTACACTCACGCAGTGCCGCGCAGGAATCATGGTAGGTGGCCTTCCCGTTTAATTCCGCCCCGAATTTTTCTATGCCCAGTACATCCACCAGGAATTCAGAAAACTCAAATATGCGTTTATTCATATCCTGCACCGTATGGTGCTGGGACGAGTTTTCAAAAAGCTTTGTATAATAATTCCTGACAAAACCCACGCAACTGGCACTGGGGCCAACGATATAATCCGTGCCGCTGAAATCCTTCAGGAATTTGGAGCAAACAGATTTGGCCTCATCCCAGTAACCGGCATTAAAGGCCGCCTGGCCACAACAGGTCTGGTTGGTATTATAGCTAACGGTACAACCGGCTTTCTCCAGCACTTTCACCATGTTGAACCCGGTTTCGGGGTATAACTGGTCTACAAAACAGGGAATGAATAACTGTACGTTCACCACTTATTTTTTAAATGATTCCAGGAGGCTGATCATTTTCAATGCCGTAATGGCTGCTTCCTCTCCTTTATGCCCGTGTTTACCGCCAATCCGCTCCATGGCCTGCTCTTCGGTATTCACGGTCAGCACCCCAAAGATAGTGGGTACCGGCAAGGAAAGATTCAATTGCCCCACCCCGTCTGTCACCAGCCGGCATACATAATCAAAATGCGGGGTATCGCCTTTGATCACACACCCAAGGGCAATAAAGGCATCCGGTTTTTCTTTCCGGTCTGAATGGTCCCAGAAACTCTTAATGGCAAATGGGATTTCAACGGCACCGGGCACCGTTAACACAATAATATTTACCTGGTATTTCTCCAGTTCCGCAATACAACCCCGTTCAAGCTGATCGGTGATCGCCGCGTTCCAGTCGGTTTTTACCAAAACAATACAGGCATCCTTTTTAAGGATGCCTGTATTAAGATCGGTCAGTTTACTGTTCGTAACGTCTGCCATAATTAGTTTTCTGTATTGTATACTCCCAGCTGGGCCAGGTTGTTTTCTGCGTCAAAAGCCTGCTGACTGCGGGGGAATTTTTCTTTGATCTCTTTATACAATTTTACTGCTTCTTCCTTGTTCTTCATCACCCGGTCGGCAAAATAAGCCGCCGTATAAAGATAATCAGGCGAATTGGCTTCATCTTTTTCAAAATGACGGGCTGCTTTTTTATAGCTGGCCAGGGCATCCTCATTTTTACCGCTGTCGGCATAAGCGTCACCAAGAAGCTTGTAAGCACGGGCCTGTACGAGGTCAGAACCGGTGCTGAATTTTTTCAGGTATTTGATCGCTTTTTCATAATCATTCAGCTTCAGGTAGCAGCTGCCGGCATAATAGTTAGCGAGTTCACCGGCTTTTGTACCGCTGAATTTATCCGCGATTTTTTCAAAGCCCAGGTTCTGGCCATCCCCTTTAAGCGCCAGGTTAATAGAGTCATTCCTGAAATATTCCTCCGCGCGGAACATGGCTTCAACGGCCTTGGTTTCTTTGGGTTTTACCACATAATTCTGGTAAGCATACCAGCCCCCGATCACCACGATGAGTAATACGGAGACAATGATCAGGTATTTGTTGTATTTGTCCCAGAAACTCTTTGCTTTTGCAATCACTGCTTCGCTGCCATCCGGTTCCTGCACATGTTTGTTCTCTGCCATAAAATGTATGTTACTTGTTTATTTGTAAATTTTAATCGGTGATAAAAGGATAGTGCTGGTCGATATATACATCTTTCAACACTTCACTGTCATCCGGCCAGGGGCTTTCTTCTGCAAATTTCACGGAGCCTTCCACGATCAGGTCCACGCGCTTATTGATCGCATCAATTTCTTCCTGGGTGGCAAATTTATAATCCAGGATGGTTTTCAGCACCTGCTGGATCGGGTCTTTACCCCGGTATTCATCCACTTCTTCCTTGGTCCTGTATTTCTGCGGATCACTGATGGAATGCCCCTTGTACCGGTAGGTTTTGATTTCCAGTAAGGAAGGTCCGCCTTTCTCACGGGCTCTTTTTACCGCACGGCTTACCCCTTCATGCACGGCTTCAGGACTCATACCATCGATGGTATCTGCCGGCATTTCATACGCATCCGCCAGTTTGTAAATATCGATTACGTTGGACGTACGTTCAACTGAAGTACCCATCGCGTAGTTATTGTTTTCACAGATGAAAATAACCGGGAGCTTCCACAGCATGGCCAGGTTAAAGGTTTCATGGAGCATACCCTGGCGGGCGGCACCATCCCCGAAATAAGCAAGGGCTACATTGTCGGTACCCCTGTATTGTTCCGCAAAGGCGAGTCCGGCCCCAGTACCTATCTGCGCGCCGACGATTCCATGTCCGCCAAAGAAATTGGCTTCCTTGCTGAAGAAGTGCATACTGCCCCCTTTTCCTTTCGCACAACCGGTGGCTTTACCATAGAGCTCAGCCATACAGCTATCCACCGAAACACCCTTCGCAATGGCCAGCCCATGATCCCGGTAAGCGGTGATAAATTTATCATCCGGACGGGTGGCGGTCATACAACCTGCTGCAATCGCTTCCTGGCCGATATAGGCATGGAAGAAACCACGGATTTTACCCTCCATTTTGTACTTCTCTTCCGCCATCAGTTCAAACTGGCGGATCAGTTGCATCAACTCGTACCAATACAGGTAGGTTTCTTTGGAAAATTTAGCGGCCACAGGCATTAAATTTGAGCCGCAAAAATAAGGGGAAAAAAGGAATTTTAAGACAGTGATTTTGAGGGGATAACCCGGGACAGGACAGCTTTCCCCGGACCGGGGGCAGAACAGTCGGTTTTGGGCTGTTTTCCGGCCTTGTTCCTTGCCTCTTCCCCCCTAACTTGCAGCCAAATGCTCCGGCTCCAACAGATATCCCTTTTCCAGTTCAAAAACTACCAGAACCGGAGTTTCGACTTCCGGGAAAGAGTGGTCGGCATTTACGGGAATAACGGGGTGGGAAAAACTAACCTGCTGGACGCCATTCACTACCTCTGTTTCACGAAAAGCTATTTTACCCGCCAGGATGGGAATAACGTAAAACAGGGCTGTAACGGTTTTCGGGTCGATGGCCGGGGTGAACTGAACGGAAACCCTGAAAAAGCGGTCTGTATCCTCCGGGAAACCGGCCGGAAGGAATTTTCGGTCAATGATGAACCCTATGATAAATTTTCTCACCATATCGGCCGTTACCCCTGTGTGGTGATTGCCCCCGATGATGCCGAACTGATTACCGGGGATAGCCGGGTCCGGAGAACCTTCCTCGACGAACTGCTTTCCCAGCTGGATGCCGTTTACCTGCAGGACCTGATTGTATACACCCGGGTATTGCAACAACGGAATTCCCTGCTTAAACGGTTTGCCGAAACCAATACAAAGGATGATGCCCTGCTGGATGTACTGGATGAGCAACTGCTGAAACCGGGAGAAGCCATTTTTACCAAAAGACGTGATTTCCTGCTTGAATTCCTCCCGGCCGTCAAACAATTGTACCTGGAGATAGCCCGTCAGCCGGCTGATACAGAACCCAACAGCAAGGCGGTACTTGCTGAGCCCCTGCAACTTGTTTATGACAGTGAGTTATTAACGGCTTCCTTCCGCGAATTACTGAAGGCCGGCCGGCAACGTGATTTGTTTTCACAACGCACCAATACCGGCATACACCGGGATGACCTGGAAATACAACTGGGCACCCAGCCCTTCAAAAGTATCGCGTCTCAGGGGCAACGGAAAAGCCTGCTCTTTGCGCTTAAACTGGCTGAAATGGACCGGTTGAAAAAGGAAAAAGGCTTTGCCCCGCTCCTGTTGCTGGATGATGTATTTGAAAAACTGGATGAGGAAAGAATTACCAACCTGCTCCGGAAAGTCTGTATTGAGAATGAAGGACAGGTTTTTATTACGGATACACACGAAGGAAGACTCCGGGATCATATCAGTAAACTTGGGGTGCCTTTTCAGTTAATAAGTTTATAAATGAAGGGTTGATAAGTTAACAGGTTGAAAGGTTAACAGGTCAGAAGGATCCTTGTTAATTTGTAAACCTTTCAACTTGTCAACTTCTGATTACCTTTGTCAAATGGGCGAATATTCTATCAGCGAAGCAATGCAACAGTTTCTGAATGGCTCCCGGATCAAGGGCGGGATTCAGGCATTGCAGATTGAAGATGTGTGGGAAGAGATCATGGGTAAAACCATTGCCCGCTATACAGACAAACTCCAGATCATCGGGGATAAACTGATCATCACCACATCGGTGGGGCCATTAAAAAATGAATTGATCTACCAGAAAGAAAAAATCAAACAGCGGGTGAATGAAGCCCTGAAACAGAAAGTAGTGAACGATATTATCATTCAGTAACCGATATACAGGCAGTTCTCCAATCCTTATCACCCTGTCAACTTATCAACCTGTCAACTTATCAACCTGTCAACTTTTCAACCTGTCTCCCCCCTAATCGAAGATCTTCGCGCGATGCTTCACCGCCTCTTCTAAAATATCATCCGCCGATACAATCCCGATAAAAGACATATTGTGGAAAACCGGCAGGAACCGGACATGGTGTTTCTTCATGGTATGAAGACTTTGTTCCACCGTGTCATTCGCGTCAGCAAAGGGGAGTTTTGTATTCATCAGATCTTTCACCGGGGTTTCATTCAGCGATTTATTCATGAACAGTGCTTTCCTGGCCACATCATGTTCCGTAATCAGTCCCAGGAAATTTTCCTTATCATCCATTACAATCAGGTAATCCGTGTTTTGTGTACTCATGCGGCATAGAGCATCACGAATACTGCAACCTGGCTCAATATTTTTAAAATGAGGAAGATGGCGGGATAAAATCTGATTCAGTTTTTCCATGGCAAAAAGGTTTAGCGTGAAGGATAATGCAGATAACAGGGCTCACCAGTAATTTACTGCAATAACCGGGCTTAAACCATGATTTGCCGGGAATGTGAAAAAAATTATACCGGGATGACTTAGTTAAGCCTGACCCGGGGATCCACTACCCCGTAGAGGATATCGGCCAATATGTTGATAAGTATAAAAAAAGTGGCTGAAATCAGCACTGATCCCATGACAACCGGGTAGTCCAGTTTCTCCAGGGCATCTACCGTAACCTTCCCGATACCCTGCCAGCCAAAGATATACTCCACAAAAAACGCCCCGGCAAGTAATTCAGCAAACCAACCGGTAATGGCTGTGATCACCGGGTTTAATGCATTGCGTAATCCATGTTTCCAGATCACTGTACGACGGCTCAGGCCCTTGGCATAAGCTGTCCGGATATAATCCTGATCCAGTACATCCAGCATGGCACTGCGGGTCAGCTGGGTAATAATGGCCAGCGGCCGGATACCAAGCGTGATGGCCGGCAATACCAGGTTCTGCAGGGTTAACCTCCGGTGCCCTTCATCGTCAATGGCAAACCAGCTGCCGGCTATATGTAAACCGGTCCAGTCGCTGAGTACAAAACCAAAGACATAGACCATGATGATACCCATGAAAAAAGAAGGGGCTGAAATACCGACAATACTGCTGAATATGGCGGTGGTGTCGAGCCAGCTGTTTTGCCTGACTGCCGCCAGCACACCCAACGGGATCCCTATGAGTACCGCGATAATCATGGCAGCCAGTGCCAGCATCAGGGTTCCGGGGAGTGCCTGTATCAGGATGGTCCAGACTTCCCGTTTACTCTGGTAGGACTTCCGTAAATAAGGAATTTTAATCCCGAATTTTTTATCACCACCTATAAAAAAACCCCGCAGTTTTTTCCTGGCAATATCTGCTTTACTGTGCAGGCATACAGGTGAAACGTCATTGAGGTAATACAGGAACTGGTTGAATTTAGGAATGGGCTCCCCTTTTTCATTGATGAGATACAGGTCCTTCCGGATATTGGCCTGGGTGGTGGAATCACCGGTCTGGCCCATTACGATCCTGGACGGATCACCAAATCCCTGGAAGAGAAAAAACACCAGCACGATCACCCCCAGTAATACCAGGATACCATAGGCGATCTTTCGGGTGATGAATTTCAGCATGGATGGTTATTGAAGGGAATCTGCCGGCTCATTTAAAATTACCGGTGGTGGCATATTGGGTAATCCGGTCAGTATTTTTTCTGCCTTATCAAAATCCGGTCCGCTCCATTTTCCGGTAATCGTTCCCTGCTGGATAATATATACGGTTGGATTGACACGGGCGGCCGTACGTATTGTTGTATTATCACAGGTGAATACGGGTAAAGAAGCATAGGAAGTCTGCCGGATAGTTTCAATGGCATTGCCGGCTTGCCCGGTAATAATAAAGACGGGGATATTTTTTTGTTTAGCGGATTTATAAAGCTGGTCAAAACCAGGCATCCAGGAAACAGATGGGTGTTTGAGATCTTCACCTACCAATAAGACCGCAATGGGTTGCTGCAAGACCTGTAAAGTGGAATCAGCACCCGATTGTCCTTTCAGGTCAAAGCCTTTGATAGCGGCTTCCGCATTGCCTTTGCGGATCAGTTTATCTTTACGGCTGATAAATTTATAGGTATTCAAATCGGCCGGTAAGTCCAGCGGACCAAATTCAAATTCTTTTCCTCCCTTGCTGTAAATAAAACGGATGGCAAAACTATCCGGGATCGCATGGGCAGGCACCTGTCTTTTTTCAAGGATATTGTTCCCTTTCTTAAAGGGCAGGCAATCCACCACCGGCAGGTACCGGAGCGTGTAATACTGAAATCCAAAACTGGCAAAAATGACCAGTATCATCAGGAATGCACCTGTTTTACGATTAAACAGCGGGTGTACATATTTTCTTTTCAGGATCAGGAAAATGATCAGTATGGTCAGCAGTACATCCTTCAGAAAGGAAGTCTGCGAAGAGATCGGCAGGCAGTCCCCAAAGCAGCCACAGTTTTTAGGCATTCCGGTTACATAGGTATAACCGGTCAGAAAGGTAAAGAAAACAATCAGCAGCAATAATAACCAACTGACCAGCCGGAACTGCCAGCCGATCAGCAGGGCAAAACCGGCAATGATTTCAAAAGCATTCATGAAAATGGACAGGGCCAGGGTGACCCCATCCCATCCGTGCAGTTGCCACACTTCAAAAAACTCCTGCATTTTATAACTGAGTCCAAGCGGGTCATTGGCCTTGACCAGTCCCGAGAAGATAAAAAGGATACCTACCAGTACCCGGACAACGGTGACGACTGCTTTCATTTAAATCAGTATTAAGGCGAAGACCGCATAATTGAGAATATCGTAGTAATTGGCATCAATGCCCTCGCTGATCAGGGTTTTACCATCGTTGCTGAGGATCTGGCGTATCCGCTGCAATTTCATCAGGATCAGGTCCACAAAACTCTCCTGGCTCATGCTCCGCCAGGCTTCCCCGTAATCATGGTTTTTATCCTGCATCAGTGTTTTAGCCGCCAGTACTTTCTGGTCATAACGGGTATCCACCTCCCCGATATTCAGTTCTTCCGGGGCATCGGCCGGCAGGTCCAGCTGGATCAGTCCGATCACCGCATAATTAATAATGCCTTTGAATTCGGCGGCGATACCATCCGAAACCTTCTGCTCGCCTTTTTCCTGGATGGTCCGTATCCGCTGGGCTTTGATAAAGATCTGGTCCACGATGGAAATGGTGCGGAGTACACGCCAGGCCGTACCATAATCAGTGGCTTTTTTGATAAAAATATCCTTGCATCCGCTGATGACCTGGTCGTATTGCTGGTTCGTATTGCTCATAAGTCAGAAAATAGAGAATAGAGAATAGATTACAGGGAGGAAGGGGGGAAAAAATGATTTTCCGTTGGTTTACCACTCTCTGCTATCTTAGCTTCAAAAATAACGAACAAAACGGGATGTTTTCGCTCAACTGTAAAGGAAGATTGCTGATTGTGGATAAGCCACTGGTCATGGGAATTCTGAATATCACCCCGGATTCTTTTTACAGTGGCAGCCGGACCATGTCCTTGGATGAAGTATTGCGCCGGGCAGAACAAATGCTGAATGAAGGTGCGGCGATCCTGGATATTGGCGGGCAGAGCACCCGGCCCGGCAGCGAGAAACTGGATGCGGATACAGAGCTGAAACGGGTGATCGCCCCGCTGGAAGCTCTTCAGCGCCGCTTTCCTGAACTGTTTATATCAATCGATACCTATTACGCGCGGGTGGCCCGGGAAGCTGTTCACGCAGGCGCCGGTATCATTAATGATATCAGTGCCGGTTTACTGGATCCGGACATGATCGGCACCGTAGCTGAACTGAATGTACCTTATGTGCTCATGCATATGAAAGGGAATCCGCAAACCATGACCACAGAAGCAGTTTATACCTCCGTGACCACTGAAGTACTGGAATTCCTGCGGGGACGGAAAACAGTGATTGAAGCGGCCGGTGTAAAGGATATCATTATCGATCCTGGCTTTGGATTTGGTAAAACAATCGAACACAATTTCACTATACTGAATGAACTCCCTGTTTTTGCCATGCTGAACAAGCCCCTGCTCCTGGGTATTTCCCGAAAATCCTTTATCTGGAAAACGCTGGGTGTAACGGCCGGTTCGGAAGAGGCTTTACAGGGAACCACGGCACTGCATATGGCCGGACTCATGAAAGGGGCTTCTCTCCTGCGGGTGCATGATGTAAAAGAAGCCGCCGCTACGATCCGTTTATATTCACAAATGGCGGAAGCATTGCAATAAAAAACCCCGGACTGACCGGGGCAGATTTCATGAATACATTGTAATCAAAACCTTTCTGTTTGCACAGTTTTCAGTTTCTGCAAAGGATATTGTTTAAAACAGTACGGTGAACTCAGTTATCCGTTTGTATTTCAGTGGGTGCGGACCGGGTTAGTAAGAGACATGGACTAAAAACGGGGCCTCTTCAAAAAAATGTACCCGTCCTTTTTGAAGACGGGTACAAAGTTGCACATTTATTTTTTACCGGTGCTTAGTTTTTTGGCTGCGGCATATCAGGATTAGGCCCCTGTTGTTGTGCCGGTGGCGGTGGTGGCGGTGGTGCCTGGTCTTTTACATCAACTACTTTTATTTCAAATACCAGGTTTTCAAAAGGCTTGATCGCAGAACCACGGGGAGGATTGGCTCCGTATCCAAGCATGGATGGCACATACAGGCGGGCGGAAGTCCCGTTACGCAGGTACAGCATGGATTCATCAAATCCTTTGCTCATACCGGGTGAACCTACAGTAAATGACATTGGCCCAACGTGTCCAAAAGCCGGATCCAGGTTACTGTCAAACTTCACACCTTTAAACGTGGTACCAGTATAATTCACGGATACATATTTTCCGGAATCGATCAGGTTACCGGTACCGGGTTCAAGGATTTCAACATATGCGCCTGACGTGGTCTTCTGCACATTGGCTTTTTTCGATTTTACATATTCTTCCACCACTTTGGCTTCATTTTTAATAAACACCTCGCGATCCTTATTTTCATCGATTGTTTTCAGGCTGTCATTGGCAAACAGACCCAGTACTTTCACATAAGTCAGGATGCGGTCTCCTTTTTTGAAATTAGGAGGCAGGCTTCCGGGAGGAAGTCGTTTGATAAATGTATCCATCATCTGGGTGGCCACCACGCTGTCACCCACATGCAGTTTCATCCACAGTTCAGTAACATCATAGGGGTTACTCTGACCTGTAACCGGAATATACAGGGGCAGGGAACCATCCGTGGTAAAATAAACGCTGTCATTTATTTTCTGGGTCAGGTTAACTTTCAGGAAGTTGCCAGTTTTAACAGTCTGGGTATCCTTGCCGGCAAATAGCTGGTAAGGCATGCCTCCGGGCGTTTTTTTGTAAGACGCTTTGTCGCAGGAAGCCAGTAAGATTCCGGCGAGCAGCACATACGACAATTGTTTGATCTTGTTCATACTTGTTTTTGTTTATTGTAAAAGATGTTCGTTTTCTTTCAGTACCGCTTTAAAGCGTTCCACCGTTTTTTCAATGGAGTCGCTGCTCCGGCCGCCGGCGGCATTGTAGTGCCCGCCACCTTCGAAATATTTGCGGGCAAAGGTATTACAATCAAACTCCCCTTTGCTCCGGAAACTCCATTTTCGTTCCTCATCCCGGTCAATTACCAGGGCCACCAGTTTGATCCCCTGGATGGATTGGGGAAAATTGACCAGTCCTTCCGTATCCCCGGTCTTGATATGGTATTTAAGAATATCATTTTTAGGGATGGCGATCAGCGCGGTATTATATTCATAAAAGATCTCCATCCGGTGCAACAGCACATGCCCGATAAAACGAAGCCTGTTTTCCAGGAAATTGTCAAATAAGCCTTCATGTATTTTTCCATGATTAAGACCTCTTGATTTCAGGTCGGCCACCAGGGTATGTACCCCCGCATGAGCCGAGGTAAACCGGAAAGAACCGGTATCCCCCACCACGCCGGCATAGATGCATTCACTGATTTCCTCATTGAGCTTATCGGCATGCCCGGAACCCACAATAAAATCATAGACCATTTCGCAGGTCGAACTTTTAGCGGTACTGCTCACCCCATAATCAAAGGAGGCTTCGTCGGGTTCCTGGTGATGATCGATGAGGATCTTGGTACAGGTCAGCTGTTTCAGCTTCTCTGTCATCGATTTGGTCCGGTGAAAAATATTGAAATCCAGGCAAAAGAGCCAGTCGGCCTGGTCCAGGATCGCATCGGCTTTGCCCCTTTCTTTCTCATAGTCCATGACTTCTTTGGTTCCCGGCATCCAGTCCACCCAACCGGCCCAGTTAGTCGGAGAAATTACCGTCACGGTATGCCCGAACTGTACCAGGAAATGGCGCAGGGCCAGGGAAGAACCCATGGCATCCGCATCCGGTTTCTGATGGGTCGTGATCACTACCTTCCGGGGTTGATTCAGTAAAGGAAATAAGTCTTGAATGGGTTGCATAAGAAGTGCGCAAAGGTAAGGAAATTAGTCGGTAGTCAGTAGTCGGTAGTTAGTAGTCTGATACTTCAAAAGAACAAGAATATCCGGGGTTCTGAGACGAAGTCTGCGGGTTACCGACTACCGACTACGAACTTCCGACTACCGACTAATTTCCCTACCTTTGCGGCGCAAAAACAAAGCAATATGAGTAACAGAACCTTTACCATGATCAAGCCCGATGCGATGAAGAATGGACATGCCGGCGCCATCATTGACCGTTTTATTAAAGAGGGTTTCCGTGTGGTGGCCCTGAAGCAGACCAAACTGAGTGCAGAAAAAGCCGGCGAATTCTATGCCGTACATAAAGAAAGACCTTTTTACGGGGAGCTCGTTGAGTTTATGAGCAGCGGGGTGATCATCGCCGCCATCCTGGAAAAAGAAAATGCCGTTGCCTCCTTCCGCGAACTGATCGGTGCCACCAACCCTGCCCAGGCTGCAGAAGGTACTATCCGTAAATTATATGCCACTTCTGTGGGTGAGAATGCCGTACATGGAAGTGACAGCGATGAAAATGCCAAGATTGAAGGATCTTTCTTCTTCAGTGGTCTTGAACAGTTTTGATTTAGTTAGTAGTCGCTACACTCGGACAATATTTTGTAAAAGGGGATTTCTCATTCTATGAGACAATCCCCTTTTACGTTTTTTAATTCCGATAGGTCTATAAATACAAAAGGGAAATATTATTGTACTGGAGGAGATGTAAAATGTCCAGTCCACAATTCAACGGGTACCTTCTCCGGAAGTTTATTCAAAAAAAACAAACAGCTACTCGTTTTACATATATAAAATCTCGAACCTCGTAGCTCATACCTCGTACCTCATACATCGTACCTTGTATTCTAGTACCTGGCCCTTATTTCTTTTTGTGTAAGTCCTCCTGTTTTATGGCTGAAACTGGCCCGGCTCCAGGAGGGCGGGCCAAAAGCACCGACAACGTTATTGGAGAAACCATAGCCTTCCTTCGGAATGCCAAACGTATTCTTGTTCATTTTCTGGTCATCATTCTCATCATGCAGGATCGAAACTGCATAATTTCCGGATGGCAGACCGGTAAACAATACCGATGCTTTCTTACCGGTAATATCCAGTTTGATTTTACGGAATGCTTTGGTCGCATCATCCGGGTAGCCTGTGCCGTCTTTGAATAAACTGACCAGGACATGCCCTTTTTCATTGTGCAGACTGGAGACTGTTATCCGTATACCTTCTTCCGGCAGTGAGCTACCGGAAGATAACAGGGTAATTGTTGTAAGGAGGGTTATGTAAAACGTAATTTTCTGAAACATCTGTTGAAAACAAACAGGAAGTAAATAAGTTTATTGTGCTGTATGGCGTTACTGGATTCCTACTGTGTTCAGATCTCTTTTGTTTTAATCCGTTTATTCTCGACCGGGGTTACTTTATACCCGGCTTTCCGGAGCAGGCTGATTACTCCCTTATTGCCAGGCAGGTGCCCCGCTCCCACAGCTACCAATAAAGATTTTTCGGCCATCAGGGTTTTAAGTTTAAGGACCCAGGTGGCATTCCGGTTGTAAAGCAGGATATCGGCAAAACTGCTCATACCGGCTTCGCTGTCCACCATTAATGCTTCCAGCCGTTTCAGGTCCTGGTTGCGGTAAGCGTCAAACAATTCAGCCATTTCTTTATTGTCGCCGTTTTCAGTACCTGAACTATCAATATATTTTACGAGCTCAGCTGCCTGGTATTTGTATGGAATACTGTCCAGGAACCCGGCCTGCTGTGCCATTGTTTCCAGTCCTTTTATTTTTTTACCTTTTCCTTTGGCGGCCATCATGATGATCTGTTCCATGGAAGTGGCTCCCTCACAGGGCATTTCGCCCTCGGATAATAAGGAGGAGGCCATCATGGGTTTGTAGGTCTCCAGGACGGAGAAAGGAAGCAGGGTGGATTTTTTTTCAAAAAAGGATTTCACTTTTGCATAATCCACCTCCGAAAGTAATTGCCGGAGTGTGGTATCTCCGGTCATTTTCAGTTTACTGAAAGCCCCCATCATTTCAAAAATATTATCCAGGTCCATTTCCAGGTAGACCACATCACAGTCACTGATCACCTGTTTCATGTTATCACTCAGTTCGGCATCATCCTTACAAAGCATGTGAATGGTGCCAAAGAGCCAGGAAGGTTTTTGCAAACCATTGCCCTCAATTTTCCAGAGCAGTGTATTCCCCGGACCCGGATCGTCTTTTTTATTATTGGCTTTCTGGGCGCAGCCAACAATGGCCAGCATAGTGAGTAAAAAAACAGATCCTGCTCGTATCATGGCATTCTTTTTATGAAATTAGGGAAAAGACGTTTGTACACCTGTTTCTGTTGTATGAACGGACCGGTGTCTGTACCGGAGAACAAATACCTCTCCAAACCCCGTTTAGTGTCTTTGTGTCAGGTGGTCAATGAAATACTTCATCCCAGTAACGGGTAAATCGTACGCCCCAGCGGATTTCCATTTCTTCCGGATTGACAGGTATATCCAGGGCCTGTTTAATGGCCAGTACCGGAAGATTGATGCCGGCTCCAAGTGCGGCGGAGATCGTTCCCTGCACCCTGGGATTGATTTCCAGCAGGTGGAACTGCCCGTTGGCGGCTTGTTTTACCTGGATGCCAATATTCCCATGGAGCTGTAATTCCTTTATGATCGCCGTACAATATTCAATGATTTCGGGCTGTTTTGTAAACTCCCCTTCCACCGTGATTCCGTTGATCATTTTTTTGCGCAGCCGGGGAATCACCAGGCGGGCCTCTCCCCTGTTGCAGAGACAATCCACTGAATATTCAGGACCCGGCAGGTATTCACTCACCAGTAATTCTGGAAAAGCAGCCGAAGAAAGTATCCGCAAGGCATCCTCTTTTCGCAGGTAAGTCTGCCAGGGTTTATAATGAAATAAAAGACCGGCTTCATCCACCTGTTCGCTCAGGATCCGGAAACCACGGCTGCCATTGGATAATGAAGGCTTAAAACAAACTGGATTTTGAGGATAACCGAGTTCAGCAATGGCGGACTGAAACTGGGTGATGGTTTCAACGATCCTGAATTCAGGAACAGGAATCCCTCTCCATTGGAGGAATTCATATAACCGGCTTTTGTTAATGGCTATTTCCAAAGAAGCCAGGGGGGTAAGCAGGAGTTTTGTCCCGGCCATTTCAAACTCCTTGGTATGACTGGCAAAATGAACCAGTTCATTGGTCACCAGTGGCAGTACCACATGGATATTCATTTCCCTGCAGAGGGATATGAGGGTTGACGTAAATAAGGGATCGTCTGCCCTGGGTATACGGATAAAATGTTTGCAGAGATAATGTCCCACGGCATCTTCCCTGGCATCCGCCGCCAGTACTTCTATCCGTTCATCCTGTGACAGGCATTTCAAAATACCAGCGGCCCCCGGTGCCCCGGCTCCTGTCATCAGCACACGGATAGTCGCCTGGGCGGATGAAAAATGAGTAGTGCTGTTTGATTGACCGGCTGACATATGGTGAAGTTAACTGACGATGGCTTCTTCGCCATACATCTGCTCTTTAAATTTATGAGAAGGGGATGGTATAAAAGCGCCTAAACCGAGCCGGTCCCATTTTGTATCCACGGCGGAAATCGTCGCGTCATCCGCAACAATAATATTGGGCCAGTCACGCTGGAAATTATCGAGTTCTCTAGTTTTACGGGTACCATCAAGCCCCATACAGGCGGTATACTGATTATTTTTATCAGGCAGCACTGCTTTATACAACTGATAATCCCTTTTCGGATCCAGGTTATTGCAGAATCGCCATAAGGCAGTAGCCAGGTCATGCGCATCCACCGTATGCTCCACATAAAGAATCATCTTGATCCCTTGCAGTTCGGGTAAAGCCGCCACCTGCTGATGCAATTCCCCGATATGACCGGGCCTGTTTTTCTGAACTGAAATCACCAGGCAGGGAACATTTTTATTTATTAGTGACGCATTGATGGCCGCTACTTCAGGGAACCTTGATTTTACAATGGATTCAATGGTAGCCGGGGTCTCTGTTACCGGCAGGTTGCAGTACAGATCATCTTTCTCTTCTTCTTTTTTGGCTGTGCCATCAATACACATCTTTCCGCCAAAGCCCATTTTACTGCAGCTGTGGTCCAGTACATCCATCGGACCCGTGGAGAAATAAATATCCGTTGCCGGGTTCAGGTTACTGAATACATAGGGGGCCAGTGCCGCATAATCCTGGATGGCGGTTCCCTCATCCGACAATACGAGTATTTTATTGAACATCATTTGCCCGGCACCCCACATGGCATTCATTACTTTTTGTCCCTGGCCGGCATAATCCTTTTTAATTTTAGTGATCACCAGGTTATGGAAAACGCCTTCGATGGGCATATCCATATCGGTGATTTCAGGTACCATGGTCATTTTGATGGGGGCAAGGAAGATACGTTCCGTAGCCTTACCCAGCCAGGCATCTTCCTGCGGAGGAATACCCACAATGGTAGCCGGGTATACGGCGTTTTTTTTATGCGTGATGGCCGTGATATGAAAACGGGGATACCAGTCGGGCAATGAATAATAACCGGTATGATCACCAAAAGGCCCTTCCCAGATTAATTCATCTGACGGGTCCACATAACCTTCAATGATAAAGTCGGCATCTGCCGGTACTTCCACTTCCGGCTGACTGATACATTTTACCAGTTCCACTTTTTTCTTGCGGAGAAAACCAGCCAGCATGTATTCATCGACATTTTCCGGTAAAGGTGCAGTGGCAGAATATGCATAGGCCGGATCACCACCCAGGGCTACGGCCACCGGCATCCGTTTATTCAGTTTTTTATATTCAGCAAAATGCTTTGCGCTGACTTTATGTTTATGCCAGTGCATGCCGGTAAGCGTGGGACCAAATACCTGCATCCGGTACATGCCTACATTGCGTGAACCGGAGTTCGGGTCTTTTGTATGAATGACCGGTAAGGTTACAAAGGGACCGCCATCTTTTGGCCAGCAGGTGATCACCGGTAATTTGGTGATATCCGGGGAAGCCATGACTACTTCCTGGCATTCCCCCCGGCCCTTTTTTACTTTAGGCATCCAGCTGGCAAACTGCCCCAGTTTGGGTAATAGTTTTAACTGATCCAGTAATCCTTCTTTGGGGGAAGACAGGAGATGAAAAAGCTGTTCGATCTCACGCGCCACATCATCGAGGTGCTGAACACCCAGTGCCATGCACATTCTTTTATCGCTCCCGTAGGCATTCATGAGTACGGGGAAATCATAGCCTGTATTTTCAAATAAAAGGGCCTTGCCCCCATTGCCGGACTTGCTGATCCTGTCGGTGATTTCGGCAATCTCCAGCTTAGGATCCACATACTCTTTAATCCGGATGAGTTCTCCTGCATTTTCCAATGCTTCAATAAACGCTTGCTGATTTTTCCAGGCCATAGTAAATGTTGTAGCGGTGCAAATGTACAACACTGCCTGTCATCAATAGTTCGCCAGAAATAATATCAGTAGATATTGACCGGGCACCCGTTACGGTTCATCCGCATCGGGTCACCACCCCGGGCCGGGACCAACCGGTAAGTCAGGTGAATACCGGTGAAATAGTAGATATCATTGAACTTAGGGCTGCCCCGCTGAGCCCCCTTGGCCGGGTAGAAAAAACTGCCCCCATTTAATTCATCTCCGCGGTATGACATATCCACCGATTGCTGTCCCCTGGCGGTCAGCAGATCAATTTCTGAGGCGTAGTTACCACTGACATCATCCAGGTAGTCGGTAAATAATTTGCGGATACCCAGCTCAAGTCCGATACGGAGATTATTGTTCAATGCATATTTAATACCGCCTCCGAAAGGGATGGCGAATTGTGTCAGGCTATAAGGTTTGGGATACCCGGCAATGCCCTGTCCTTCTGTACCCAGTGGTTTAAGAAATACCCGTTGGCCGCTGGCATCATAAGCATAGGGATTGAATTTAAATACAGCCAGTCCGCCGAATACATAGGGAGAGAATTTGTAACTATACAGGTTCCTGAAATAATATTCACCCACCACACTCAGTTCGGCAATACTTGTTTCGAATGAAAGATTACGGGCCAGCAGATCCGGTTTATCATTATAGCGGTCTGCTCCTCCAACGACTGAATAAGTAATACCGGCACGAAGCATCACCTGGTCTTTCAGCTCATAATTGGCCGTTACACCAATGGCGCCGTTGGACACTTTCTTCGGGAAAACAGATTCGGTCAGATCCCCGTTATAGGCAGATAGTCCGCCAAAAACACCGAGGTGTAAGCGCTGTGCATGACTGCTGTTTAATGTGATAAATAAAAGTAATATCAGGCTGGCTTGTTTCATATCTAACGGATTGTATCAAATTTAAGGCCGTAATTTTCCTATGACTTTCCTGAAACGGAAAAGATTAATGGTTGGTTTACCCGGTTATCTGTTTTAATCCGGAAAGTTTCCTGTTAGGTTTTTGCGCACAGTTAAAGCCTGCCCACCGGAAAACTACAATTGGATAACGGGAAAAAAACGGTTATCGTATGGACATAAAAGGAAAATCCCCGGGCACAGGCCCGGGGAAAGAATGTGGTATTTACGATTTATTTATTTGTGAAACAGGCCTTTATAGGTAATACCCAGTCCCGGTTCACCCGAATAACTGATTTTGCCATAGTCGTAACCGATACCTGTTGCCAGGTCATCTTCAAGCAATAAAGGGCCATCCATATCCACATGATCAATAAAAGGAAGCAGGTGCGCGATGGCCGCAGCCCCCACGGTTGATTCGTTCATACAACCCACCATTACTTTCATTTCCAGTTCCCTGGCTTTGCTGATCATCCGGCGTGCGGGGGTAATACCGCTGCACTTGGTCAGTTTGATATTGATGCCATGAAAATGATCCTTGCAGCGCTCCACATCCTGTTCCAGCACACAGGCTTCATCCGCGTAAAGTGGCAATGAAGATTCCTTGTACAGTACTTTCATTCCTTCCCAGTTATCTTTCGCGAGGGGTTGTTCCACCAGTTCCACTCCCAGTTCTTTTAATTGCGGGATCAGTTGCAGGGCTGTTTCCAGGTCCCAGGCCGCATTCGCATCCACCCGCAAGGTGGCTTCCGTGTTTTCGCGTAAAGCTTTTACAATGGCGATATCATCAGCCGTGCCGACTTTAATTTTATAAATCGGCCATGGTTTTTCTTTCATCTTGGCTACCATCTTCTCCACCGGGTCTATCCCGATCGTATAGTCGCAAATGGGATTTTTTGTGATATCCCCGCCCCAGATTTCATAGAGCTGTTTGCGTTTGAGTTGGCCCCAGATATCCCAGGAAGCAATATCCAGTGCGCAGACCAGGAAATTATTCCGGGGAAACAGGTGATGCAGGTAGTGCCAGTAACGTTCCGGGTCAGTGAAGGCAAATTTCTCCACCAGCTGCCGTTTACTTTCCAGGTCTTCGATCATTTTTTCGACCGGGATATTATAATAGGCAATGGCCGGGGCTTCCCCATAGCCTTTAATCCCCATATGTTCCAGTTCAACAATCAGCGTGGGCTGATGGGTCTTTGTACCTTTTGAAATAGTAAAAGGATGCCTGAACTTTAAGCTGAAGGGCCAGTATTGCAGTTTCATAGGAACAAAGATATTGGAGAATGCTGTGTAAATTACAGGGACCATTCATCATTCAGTAAAACTATTATTATGAAAAGAATCGCCCTCTTTTATGCCGGGTGCCTCGCCGTTTTGCTGTCAGCAGCGCAAACCAGCCCTTCCCCCAATCCTTTTCCCAAAACAATTACAGTAACCGGCAGTGCGGAAATGCTGGTAATACCCGATGAGATTTATGTGAATATCATGCTTCGGGAATACCAGAAGAAAAACCAGGATAAAAAGGAACTGGAAACCATTAAATCGGATTTCCTCGGATTCTGTACTGCGGCTGGTATTGCGGATACATGTATCAGCATTCAGTCATATACCGGTTACAGCAACTATTACTGGCTCCGTAAGAAAAAGAAAAAGGACCAGGACCTGATGGCGACGATCACCTACCAGGTGAAGTTCAGCAACGCTAAAGAAATGGACCAGCTGATCGAAAAACTCGATGATGATGCCACAATGAGTTTTGATATTGCCTATACCAGTCATAGTAAACTGACGGAATTCCGGCGCCAGTTAAAAATTCAGGCAATCAAAGCCGCGAAGGATAAAGGGATTTACCTTACCGAGGCCATCGGTGAAAAACTGGGTGGGGCTATCACCGTAAGGGAGCCTATGGAACCCGGGGTGAATGCCTATTCAGGCAATATCCAGATAAGGGGGGCCAACAGTATCTCGAATTATTCCAAATTCTCGGCTAGTGATTATGAAAAATCATTGGATGTGGAATTTAAGAAAATGAAATTGCGGTTTGAAGTGGAAGTCATATTTGCCATCCAGTAAAACAGCCGATAGTATTAGTCAGTATTCGTTAGTATGGGCTGTTGACTACTAACTACCGACTACTAACTACTGACTAATTCCCTCTTCCGCTATTCTCCACATATCCCTTCAGTTCCTCATTGAAGGCATCTTCCTTCATCAGGTCTTCAAGGGAAATATGCATCCGGTATTGCCAGTAATTTTTTGGATTGGCCGGAACATTGATCCGTTCTTCATGCGGGTTTTGCCGGCGCAGGGTTTCATTCATACCCATCAGGTCCTGCAACTGGAAGATACTCCACATGGCCGGTGAATAGAGATGCTGCATGATTATGGCCCGGTTGATCCAGGCTTCGCAATACTGGGGTGCTTCACCCCATTGTCCCATTACATGGTTGTAGAAATGCTGCGTTTTTTCCCGGTTCTCTTCCCACCAGCCCCGTAAGGTGCTCATATCATGGGTGGAGGGTGTGATCACCGACATATAAGGCGCATCATTTGGATGGAAGAATTCCTTTTCCGGATCCTTGGGCATCCGCTGGATCTCGAGACTCAGGATGCCAGTTTGTTTCATCACATCCGGGACACAATCTGGGACCATGCCCAGGTCTTCACCGCAAACCAGCATATTGGTGGCTGCTTTCAGCATGGGCAATTTATGCATGGCTTCCTTGAACCAGAAATCGTCCTGGCGACGGAAGAAATAATTGATATAAAGCTGCTTCATTTTTTCCTGTACATGTGGGATCAGGAAACGGAAGGAGGATGTTTTTTCCATGGCGATCCGGAAATGGTATTCCTGTCCCATGGAACCGGGTTCTTCAAACAGCAGTACATTGGATGTGAGGTCAAACAGACCAAGCCTGATCTTATCATAAAATTCAGACTGATCAGTTGTACTGTACCAGTTTTCTATCTGTACCTGGGTGCTGTAATCCGGTGAAAGGTCATAACTGCCGAATTCATTACCCACCAGGAAATTTTCTTTTACATAACCGGCCTGTTCCCTGAATATTTCATACAGCACTTCATCAATGATAAAGGGACGGCAATAGCGCTGGTAATCGAACCAGATCCCGTTTTCCCCGAATTCATTGATATGTACCGGCACGCAGGGAACAAACCGACCCATGATGCCTTGTACTGCATGAACGGGTATACTCCAGATCCGGAAGAAACCCAGGATATGATCGATCCGGAAAGCATCGAAATAATTAGTCATTTGTTCAAAGCGCTGCTTCCACCAGGCAAAGCCATCTTCCTGCATGCGCTTCCAGTTATAGGTCGGGAAGCCCCAGTTCTGTCCGACGGCGGCAAAATCATCCGGAGGGGCACCGGCCTGCCAGTCCATATTATATAATTCCGGTTCCACCCAGGCATCACAGCCATAGCGGTAAATACCAATGGGAATATCCCCCTTGATCACGATGCCTTTCTTATGCGCATAATCAACCGCTTCTTTCAACTGTACATGCAGGTGATACTGGATAAAACAGTATAACCCCAGTTGTTTGGTTGTTGCATTGCCATTGGCAAAGAGTTTTTCAATGGCTCCCTTATTATAGGAACTATTGGTTTTCCACTCCTGGAAACGGGAAGTGCCGTATTTGTCCCTGAAAAAACAGAACGCCGCGTAAGGCTGTAACCAATGTTTATTGTCCTTGTAAAATTCCTTATACTCATCCGTGGCGAAACAATCCTCTCCCATCACTTCATACAATTCTTTCAGCACAGAATTTTTGATCTTCATCACCACTTCATAATCCACCACACTCAGTTCGTTCAGTTGTTTTTGTTTTTTCTTCAGGCTGCTGAGTTGTGAAGCGTATTCCTTTCCGGCCACTTTGGACAGGTTGATGAATAACGGGTGAAGGGCAAAAGCGGAAATGGCCGCATAAGGATAAGAATCCAGCCAGGTATTGGTGGCGGTGGTATCATTTACCGGTAAAAGCTGAATCAGTTTTAATCCCGTATGTTTTGACCAGTCGACCAGGAGTTTGATATCATTAAATTCCCCTACACCAAAACTGCTTTTGCTGCGGAGACTGAAAACAGGGATCGCCACCCCGGCCCCTTTCCAGGTATCATTGGGCAGGTGGGCAAAACCATCATGCTGGATACTGATCCGGTTAACCCCGGGTTCAGAGGTCAGTAAGCGGTTGTCGCCATCCTCAAAGCGGAGAAACCGCTCCTCCTTGAGATTCCAGACGGCATATTTATAGGCCACCGGAAAATGTTCACCGGAGAGATCCAGTTTAATTTCCCACCAGTTGCCTTTCCGTTCCATGAGTAATGGATTTGTGTCAGACCAGTCTCTCAGTTTTACACCGGAGCCTGCCAGGGCCATCACTTCATGCTTTTGTAATAAAGGGGATTTGATCCGGAAAATATGCGTGTATGGTTTATCAGCATCCGCCTTCCCTTTGGTATGGGCAGACTTTAAGAGTACTTCTGAGAAAGGAGCAGTAAAAAAAGCATTTTCAAATTCACCGGCATGATTCCAGGTATCGGTCACTACAATTTCAGCGGTATCTTTTGGACCTGCGGAAAGCAGGCGGTCATTGCCCCATTCGGAAATGATCTCCCCATCATCGTTTTTAAGAAAGTAATGGTAGTTAATGCCGGACATGGCCGTTTTAGCATTTAACTCAACGGTGGCATGCCAGTAATTCTCGTTGAGGTATTGCAGGGGAAGGGCCAGCGCTGTATCGTTATTGCCCAGCTCTTCTATATTACCTGTAATATGGAGACTTTGCCCATACCGGGTATGAAACCGTATGTAAAACTGTAACTTTATCACAATCGTTAGGTGTGGGATTCTGAAACCCTTTTATTGTGTTTCACACACACATTAATACGAAAGTAGTTAAAATCACGATTATTCATTATAAAATAGCTTTATTTTTTAAAAAACCAGGAACACAAACCTATGATTTTAAGCTATAAGCATTGGAGAAACGGGTTTTTATTTTTCCTGGGACTGTTCCTGGGCACCGCATTTTGCATGAAGTGGCTGGAAACCGGTTTCTATTATAAGGACAGCCTTTTTACCATTATTGGCCTGGAGATTTCATATGATGCCGGCCGGGTTATGGAAATCCTCTATAACCTGCAGGAGCCAGTTTCGACCTTGCTCCGCGCCCATTTGTATTTTGACTTTGTGTTTATGGCCGGGGCGTATGGAGGAATTGCCTGTCTTTGTATGATGGCCCGTTACAAAACCCGGAGGGCCTGGCTGCGCAACCTGTTACTGGCCCTGGCCTGTTTACAACTGGCAGCCTGGGGATGCGATATCCGGGAAAACCTGTTTCTGCTAAACTGGCTGTCGGCAAAGACAGATATCAGTTCAACGTTTACGACCTATCACCTGGTAGTAATTATTAAATGGTGCCTGGCCATTTCAGGAGCCCTCCTGTCGATACCCTTATCCCTGTGGAAAAGGAAAAACGGAACTGAAAAATCAGTTTTTTGATTTCCCCTCCCGCCCTTATTTTTGCGTAAAATATTTAAAGCATGGAGCAGACAAAAAAGTACAGGGGTCTTTGGTGGCTGGGTTTCTTAGCCAGTACCGCACTGTTGGTTTTTATGGTTATCACACACAATGAATGGCTGACCCTGACCCTGCCCTTTGTGACCACTTCTTTTGTAAAGGCCATGGATATCATGTAAATTTCATTTTGTTGATATATTTATTGATAGTCCCGCCATGCGCGGGATTATTTTTATAAATCCGGCATATTTTTCGTGAATTAAAATCTCAAAAAACTAATTGTATGAAAACTGTTTTTCTTTTCGTGCTGGCCTTTTTGCTGCTGGGTACAGCACAGCAAACCTCATTCGCTGCCATTGTAGTACCAGCTACCAGCTCACATGAACCGGATCCGGCCAGGGTAAAAGCGGCGATGGATGAGTTTAACAGTCTTTCCCGGAAGGAAAAGCGCAGCCGGGTGAAGGAAGTCAGAAAAGAACTCAAGGCATTTAAAATAGCCAGGAAGGCCGGTAAAGAAACTGATACCGACACGCTCCTGCTGGTTATACTGGCCATTTTATTACCCCCGCTGGCTGTTTACCTGTATGAAGGAGAGATAAATAATCGTTTCTGGATCAGCTTGATCCTGACACTGTTGGGGTGGTTACCTGGAATTATTTATGCGTTGGTGCTGATACTTGGAGAACATTAAGCGTTTAGTTGTTTATTCGTTTAGTCGTTTAGCGGAAGATTTTCATAGCACGATCTAAACGACTAAACAACAAACGACTAAACTTATAAGCAAAAGGCCCGGAACTTCCGGGCCTTTTGCTTATCGATTCTTTATAGATCTTATTTCACTGAATTCACCAGGTTCTTAAAAGTTTCCGGGTTGTTCATGGCCAGGTCGGCCAGTACTTTACGATCCAGTTCGATGCCTTTGGTCTGCAGTTTGTTGATGAACTGGGAATAGGTCATTCCTTCTTCACGAACAGCGGCATTGATACGGGCGATCCACAGGGTGCGGTATTCTCTTTTCTTCAGTTTACGGCCTACAAACATGTAGGTCATCCCTTTCTCCACAACGTTCTTGGCTACCGTTAATACATTTTTACGTTTGCCATAGAAACCTTTGGCTTGTTTTAATATTTTTTTGCGGCGGGCTTTAGAGGCCACAGCATTTTTTGAACGAGGCATATTTTATAATTTAATAGTCAGCAAACTGACTGATGAATAAATAGGTTGAACGAAACGCTTATTTCAGGCGCAGCAGACGTTTTACAAAATCAATATGTGATTTTGCCACAGTACCGTCCAGGCGCATGTTACGTTTACGTTTTTTTGATTTCTTCGTCAGGATGTGACGTTTGAAGGCTTTCTGATGCATGATCTTCCCGGTGCCCGTTACTTTGAAACGTTTTTTGGCACTGGAGTTTGTTTTTACTTTAGGCATTTTACCCAGTATTTAATTATTATACCCTTGAGGCATTCCCCACAGGGGGACCTTTTTCGAACCTCTTCGGCAATAGTTGTCTGCTGGCGCAGACTGTAGAAGAACTACCGTTTTTTGAACGGGTTGCAAAGATACTGTGAATCAGGCAAACAGCAAAGTCCGATTTCCAAATAAAAAAGGGCCTCCGGGGAGGCCCTTAAATCGGGATATTATTCACCTTAGTTTTTGGGATTCAACGCTTTATTGATCCTTTCAGCCAGGTCTTGTAAATGGTATCTGGTCATCGTATCCGTAGTCCTTCCGGCGGCTCCGGTAATTTCGGTCCGCAGCGACACCAGGTAAGCACGGACTATACTCTTTGAATCGGTCTTCTCATTCAGCCCGCCACTGGTAATGCTGAGTCCGGGTCCGAGCACCGTAGTGGCCGGTGTGAGCAAACTGATCAATGCAGTGGTATACGATTTCTGGAGATTGCGACGGTAAAGGTCAACCGGTTTTGCCCCGGCCAGTTCTGTGAATATGCCTTTCTTCAGGTCAGCCAGTAAATCTGTGGCCAGGTAGGTATTGTTGCCCATTAAGGCTTCTGCCTCATTGAGTTTGCCCAGAATACGTCCGCTTACCAGGCGGTTGATGACTACATCCTGTACCTGCCCGATTGCGGTGGCGCCGTTGAGCCCCGTACGGCTGAAAATATCATTATTGATCAGCCAGCCGGGTGTGGCAAACAGGTTTTTATTCAGGAAATCCACTGCTTCTTTCTGTTTCGCTTTCCCGACCACTTCATATACGGGTCCGCTTTCTTCCACCATTTTCGGGGTCAGCATCACACCTCCAACATTACGGGCAATATGTACCATATAACGCATATACTGTCCCTGCACCTGCTCATATAACTGCTGAAGACCACTATAATCCTTATTGTCTTCTTTGGTCCACTCCATCAGGTTGGGTACAATCCGTTGCAGGTTTTTAATACCATATAGGCCGGCTTTCATGGCATCATCGCCAAGGTCTTCCGTCTGGTTACGGGAATCATCCGCGTTCATTTCACCATCTCCCCACCAGAGACGGCGGTTTTTCAGTTTGTCCATGATCCAGGCATTCAGTTTTCCTTTTTCCGCATCGGCATCTTTGTATTCAGGGAAACGGCGATATCCCCACTCGATGGCCCAATGATCATAATCACCGATCCGGGGGAACAAGCCCTTTCTGCCGATATTATCTTCCGGCTGGGCTACATAGTTAAAACGGGCATAATCCATGATGGAAGGGGTATGACCGTTGGCTTCCACCCAGGCCTTATCCCTGAGTTTTTCTACGGGTACAGTAGAACTGGAACCGAAATTATGCCGGAGACCCAATGTATGCCCTACTTCATGGGAAGAAACAAAACGGATCAGTTGTCCCATCAGCTCATCATCAAATACCATTTTCCGGGCACCGGGATCGGAAGGGGCACATTGAATAAAGTACCAGTCACGCAGCAGTTCCATGATATTATGGTACCAGTTAATATGGCTTTCCATGATTTCACCACTGCGCGGATCTGCGATACTCGGGCCGCTTGCATTGGCAATATCCGATGGCTTATATACAATCGCTGAATTCCGGGCATCGTCCAGGCTCCAGGTGCTGTCTTCATCCTTTGTAGGGGCAATTTTACCTATGATCGCATTTTTAAACCCTGCTTTTTCAAAGGCAGCCTGCCAGTCATTCACCCCCTGTACCAGGTAGGGAACCCATTTTTTGGGTGTGGCGGGATCGATATAGAAGATGATCGGTTTCTGTGGTTCCACCAATTCACCTCTTTTATATTTCTCTACATCTTCAGGCTTTGGTTCGAGTCTCCATCTCTTCACCATAATGATATTTTCCACGCCCTGCGGATTGGCATCATAGTCAGTATAACCGGTGGTGAAGTACCCTACCCTTTTATCATAATAACGGGCCTGCATCGGTACTTTAGGTAATAAAACCAGCGAGCTGTTTATTTCAACAGTCAGGTTTCCTCCCGGTGCCTGGGGTGCAAATGAAACACTGGTGGGCGGGGCGGGTGTACGTCCATAGGTTTTCACTGTTTTTATTTCCAGGTTGATCGGGAAAGAACGCAGGTTATCAATATAGGATTTATCCGGTTGCAGGGAACCGATCCGGTACGTGGATTTAGTACCACTGCTGAAATGCAGGATATCATTATCCCCGCTGACAAAATCGGTTACATCGATTACAGCACCGGTGGAATCCTTACCCAGTGATTTAATATCAAAGGAAGCGGCAATCGCCTGTACATTGGAACGCTTTACCGCACTGTACATGGAGGAAGTCGAATCCTTGCTGTACTCCGCAAAAGAAATATTGCGGATGAAAATTTTATTATTCGGTCCTTTCTGGAACTGGATCACATTCCGGCTGATATCATCTCCGGCAAAACCGGAAAAGCCACCGACCCTCATCCCGGCACCGGCCTTACTCAGCCGGTTGACCACCAGGATATCACGGTTAAAAATGGAATCGGGGATCTCGAAATAATATTTATCATCCAGTTTATGAATGGTGATCATCCCGGCATCGGTAACCGCTTTGGCCGTGATCACATCTTTATAGGCTTTAGGACCTGCTGACGGTCCGGCTGGAATACCATTGCCGGGCCGGCGGGTTGTATCCGGACGGGGTGCTCCATTGGGTTGTGCAGCAACTGCCAGGGTGCATCCGGCAAATAACAGGAAGAGGAAATGTTGTTTTTTCAAAAATTGCATAAGGATCTTTTTAAGTGGCTCAATATACGGAAAGCCCGTTCTTTATTCAGTATTACCGCCATTATTTATAACTGGAAAATTCACGCAAACGATAGATACAAACAATAAAAAACCCGTCTTGTTGCCAGGACGGGTTGTATAAAGGAATTATTTTTTATCAGGCTTTCTTTTTGCCCTTTGGCGCAAACATCGCGAGCATCCGGCGGCCTTCCATTTTCGGCATATTTTCCAGTACCCCGATTTCAGCCAGCCTTTCTGCAAATTTCAGCAGTAAAAGCTGTCCCCTGTCCTGGAACTGGATCGCCCTTCCTTTAAACTGCACATAGGCTTTCACCTTGTTGCCTTCTTTCAGGAATTCAATCGCATGCTTTGCTTTAAAGTCAAAGTCATGGTCATCCGTATTGGGCGTAAAACGGATTTCCTTTACTTCAGAGACCTTGCTTTTGGCCTTCATCTCTTTTTCCTTCTTCTTCTTGTCGTAAAGGAATTTATTATAGTCGATGATTTTGCATACCGGTGGATCTACTGTCGGGGAAATCTCCACGAGATCCAGTTGCTGGTCCTGCGCCATCTTCAGTGCTTCCTGTGTGCTGTAGATACCTACTTCCACATTCTCGCCCACCAGTCTTACCTGGGGAACACGGATAAAGTGATTGATACGGTGTTCGGCTTCTTTACGGGGAACAAATCGACCCCTGAAACCGCCTTTGTTAAATCCTCCACCACCGCCGGGTTTCGAAAATCCTCCACCGGGTGGTCTGCTGAACCCGCCTCCGGGTTTTTGTGGTACTGCCATTTAGTTTCTTTAAGTGAAGCTCCACCTCCTGCAGATGAGCATGTTTTTCTGGTTAACTGGAGTCCCGGTCAGGATCCGGGATTGCTAAAATACGGTTTATTCGCTTTTACGTTCTTTAATTTCTTCCCGGGCTTCAGCCATGAACTCTTCCACTGGTTTTACACCAATATCCCCTTTCCCCTGCCGGCGGACGGCCACCTTCCCCTCATTCATTTCTTTTTCACCTACCACCAGCATATAAGGCACTTTCATCAGCTCTGTATCCCGGATCTTTTTACCGATTTTCTCGTTGCGGTCATCCACTTCACAGCGAATATCCGCTTTTTTCAACTGATCGGATACGGCTTTCGCATAATCAATGAATTTATCACTGATCGGCAGCACTTTTACCTGTACCGGCGCCAGCCACAAGGGGAATTTGCCGGCATAATGTTCAAGCAGGAAGCCGATAAAGCGTTCGTGCGTACCCAACGGGGCCCGGTGTATGATCAGGGGGACTTCAGGCTGGTTCTGCTGATTGGTAAAACTCAGTTTGAAACGGCGGCCCTGGGCAAAGTCCACCTGGTTGGTGGCCAGGGTAAACTCACGGCCAATCGTACTCCAGATCTGAACATCGATCTTAGGACCATAAAACGCACCCTCTCCTTTTACTTCCACAAATGGCACATTGGTGTCGATCAGAACTTTCCGTACCAGTTCTTCGGTTTCCAGCCAGAGTTCAGGTTCGTCAATATACTTCTGACCCAGTTTGGCCGGATCATGCAGGGATAACCGCATGACATATTTTTCAATACCGAAAATCTTAAAGTATTTCAGGTACATCTCATTGACTGACCTGAATTCCTGGGCAAACTGTTCCTTGGTGCAATAGATATGCGCATCATTCATGTGGAGGCAACGAACCCGCATCAGTCCGAACAACTCACCGCTCTGCTCGTAGCGGTAACAGGTTCCGTATTCGGCAAGTCTCAGGGGCAGGTCCTTATAACTTTTCGGTTCCGCATCAAATATTTTATGGTGATGCGGACAATTCATCGCTTTCAGGTAATACTTTTCCCCGTCCATATCCATGGCCGGGAACATACTGTCAGCATAGTAAGGCAGGTGGCCACTGGTGAGGTAGAGACTTTCCTTCGCGATATGCGGAGTTACCACCCTTTTGTATCCGGCTGCCTGTTCTGTTTCCTTGGCCAGTTTTTCCAGTTCTTCAATGATCACCGTACCATTGGGCATCCATAAAGGCAGGCCCGGTCCCACATCATCGTCCATGGTGAAAATGCCGAGTTCTTTACCCAGTTTGCGGTGATCCCTTTTCTTGGCTTCTTCCAGCATGGCCAGGTATTCATCCAGTTCTTTCTGGGATGGGAATGTAACACCATATACACGGGTCAGTTGTTTATTTTTTTCATCTCCCTTCCAGTATGCCCCGGCAATGCTCATCAGTTTGATGGCTTTGATGAGTCCGGTATTGGGAATATGGGGGCCGCGGCAGAGATCGGTGAAATTGCCCTGGGTGTAAAAAGTGATCTCCCCATCGGTCAGGTTGCTCAGTAAATCCAGTTTATACTCATCGCCTTTCTCCGTGAAATACTGAACCGCTTCTTCCTTCGGCATTTCTTTACGCAGATATGCATTGGCCTGTTTGGCCAGCTCATTCATTTTTTTCTCCAGTAATGACAGGTCTTCTTCAGTCATCTTACGGTCGCCCAGGTCCATATCATAATAAAAACCCTTGGGACTTTCCAATGCGGGGCCTACCCAGAATTTCACGCCGGGGAAAATAGTTTCGACCGCTTCAGCCATGAGGTGAGCGGAGGAATGCCAGAAGGTCAGCTGGCCATCGGTGTCATTCCAGGTCAGCAGTTTCAGGCTCGCATCTTCACGGATCGGGCGTGTGGCATCCCAAACCTGTCCGTTCACACTGGCGGCCAGTACTTTCCTGGCCAGTCCTTCAGAAATGGATTTGGCAACATCCAGTGCGGAAACACCGGCTTCATATTGCCTGACTGCACCATCCGGCAGGGTAATATTAATCATCTGTTTTACTTGTTTTTATCGGAGTGCAAAGGTAGCGAATAAAGCCTAAAGATGGTGCAGGATCAGCCGGTCCAGTCTTTCCTTTTTCCTCATTATGCCCGCCAGCCTTTTCCGGCATTTTTCCGGTTGGGTAAAATGCAGGATGGCCAGCCGGTATTGCCTTTTTCTCCATCGTGACAACATTAATGTTCCGTACTGTACGGCTAACCCGGCTGAACCACGGTCAATCAACCTGGTTACCGGGGCCGCATTCCTGTTTTCCTGGTAAAAATGCCTGAATTGTTGTTTTAACCCGGATTGAAACCGGTTATAGCTTTTTTTGTACAGCTTTAATTCGGCCAGGCTGAACGCGCTGGTCAGGGCCTGCCAGATATCTCCATTAATATGGGCATTGATCCCCAGCAACTGGTATTGCAACGGGCTCAGGGCGCTGTCGCGGAAATAGATTTTCCAGACCGGTGAACGATCATTTTCAGCGGCTGTTACTGCCTTGAAAAAATAACCGGCAAATTGTTGTTCCAGCTTTTCAATAAACTGTTTTTCTCCTGCTGGTGCATGGTTGAAAAAATCAATGGCGATCAGGGTGGTTTCGAGGTATAAGGACGCGAAATGCCTGGAAACAGTTGTTGTTTTTGCCAATGAATCCAGTTGCCGCGCCAGCCGGATATCAGGATCATTTTCCTGTGCCTGCAAAGCGGAACTGATGAGGAGTATCCAGCAGAAGCCGATGATTTTTGTCCCTTGCATACTTTTAAAAAGCTGTTAAAATTAACAAACTATTGCCCGGATTTCCTGTTTCAATCATCTCTCATTAATGTAAATTTGCCGATTGATGAAACCAATGATCAGATCATATCTTTTTGCCCTGCTTTGTTGTTTTGCGGTTCACCAGGCTCCGGCCCAGGACATGTCTGGTATCTGGAGGGGGTATTTTGTGACGGAGTCTTACGATAACTACAAATTTGAGTTGCAGATCAAACAATCCGGAAATGCGGTGTCCGGGGTTTCTTATTCCTATTTATCCACGGTGTTTTATGGCAAAGCCTCCCTGACCGGGACTTATAATAAAGCCGGCAAGAAAATCCTGATCCAGGAGATACGTACCGTGGAACTCCGGATGTCGGACGGTTCGCAGGCCTGTATCATGAAATGCAGTTTTGAATACAGCCGTTCCGGTAAAGAAGAGTTCCTGGAAGGAACCTACACCAGTAAGTATGAGAAGGATGGCTTGATAAACAAGAAAGGTGAAAACTGCGGCGGTGGCAAAGTCTACCTGCGGCGGGTCACCACATCCGATTTTTATATAGAACCTTTTTTAAGAGGAAAGATCAAACCCGGCCCGGTACTGGTCAATAAGGCCCCGGTGAAAAAAACACCACCGGTGGTGGTCAATAAACCACCGGTAAAAAAAGATACAGTCAGGGTAAAACCTGCCCCGCCCCTGGTTAAAAAAGCCCCGGTTACAAACCCGGTGGTTAAAAAAGCGCCCGTGGTTACCAAACCGGTAAACCGGAAAGATACAGCCATTTTAAAACCGGTATCCGGCACCCTGGCCAAGAATGATACTGCGCTCAAGAAAGTGAAACCAGTGGTTATCACACCGGCTCCCCCGGTGATAAAAAACAGGATCAATGAGCTGGTAAAGACGCTTACGATCAGCAATAACCAGGTCACGGTAAAGCTGTTTGACAATGGCGAAATTGATGGGGATACGATTTCTGTCTACCTGGATAATAAAATAGTTTTATCGGAAAAACGACTCACGGCCACCCCGCTGGTTCTTCATTTTGACATGAACGAACAATACGATGAACATGAACTGACCATGGTGGCGGAGAACCTGGGTACCATCCCGCCCAATACCTCCCTGATGATCGTGGAAGCCGGCACGCAACGTTTTGAAGTCCGGATTACGTCTACTGAACAGAAAAACGCAGTGGTAAAATTCAGGTACCAGAAACCCGGGTAAGCAGGGCCGGGTTCCTTCAATACGATTGATTTTATTGCCGCTGCTGTAATTTTTTTCAGACCGCTTCTTTTTTCCTTATTTTTCCAGTGTTATGGCAAGGCATTTTCTATCTATACTGTTATTGTTTACCGGCATTTCTTTGTCCGCGCAGGATATAAACGGCATCTGGAAAGGTAAAGTGGTCATGGCCCCCAGCGGCTGCTTCCCTGTATATAATATTGAACTGCAGCTCCAGATGGCCGGCTCTAATATCACGGGTACAGCTTACCATTTTTCGGATTCCCTGAATTACCTGAAAGAGAATTTTGAAGGTACTTATAACCGGGACAGTAATCTAATCACCATCAAAGAGATCGGAATTGTAACCTTTAAAATAAAAGAAGACTGTGTCCCCTGTATCAAAACCTACAAACTCAGTTTTCACCGGGGCGGTGGTAATGTGGTCACTGAAGAACAGCTCCGGGGCACCTGGTCTACCCCCACCGGAAAAGCGATTGACGGGAAAACCGTCTGCGAACCCGGTTCGATCGTACTGACCCGTTTTGATAAAGCCACTTTTAAACCGGAATTAAAACTACCCCCCACCCTGACTAAACGGAAAGCGGAACTGGTGAAAGAAATTAAGGTGGACACTGGTAATATTAAAATTGATTTTTATGATAACGGGCAGATCGATGGAGATACGATCTCTGTTTATGTAAACAATATGCCCCTGGTGTCTTACCGAATGCTTAAAACCCAGCCGGTCACCATGAACATCCGCGTAGATGAACGCCGGACAGTACAGGAAGTGATCATGGTGGGCGAAAACCTCGGTTCCATACCTCCGAATACTGCGTTGATGATTGTTACGGCCGGTTCAAAGCGTTACCAGTTATACCTTACATCGGATGAACAGAAAAATGCGATGGTCCGTTTTATTTACGAGAAACCAGTACCGGTTAAAGTACCATGATAATACTATTTTATCCTGTCGTATTTTAACTACAAAGAATTTGTATCGCTTATTAAATGTTTACTATTAATTCATCAAAACAATTGGCAAAAAGGGGAATGAATAATTTGCGGTGATTACATTAATGTATAACTTCATTGAGCAAACAATTTTAATTTCCTCAATTTATTTGACGCAGAAAGGCTCCGTTCCAACGGGGCTTTTTTGTTGGAGGTATCAGAACTTAAAGTTCCAGGTTACCGAAGGCAATACCGGGAACAGGGAAACCTGTTTGGTGGATACTTTCAGGTCATTGGTGGCAATGCTTCCTTCCTGGTCAAAGTAAATGAAATAAGGATTGAAGCGGCTGTATACATTATAGATACTGAAGACCCAGTAGCTGGAAACTTTTCTTTTCTTTTTGGGTACAGGAGTATAGGTCGCGGAAAAATCAAGCCGGTGATAGGCTTTCATCCTGTATTGATTAAGCCGGCTGTATTCCTGGGTGAGTACGCCGTTCAGTATATAGAATCGTTCAGGCAGGGTAATGGCATTCCCTGTACCATACACAAATACGGCTCCCAGTTTCCACTTTTTTGAGGCTTCATAATTTCCGACAACAGAGATATCATGCCGGCGATCATAACGGGCAGGGTACTGCTGCCCGTCATTTAACAAGGCAAATTTGCGCCAGGTACGGGACAGGGTATAACCGATCCAGCCGGTCAGCCGCCCCTTTGTTTTATTGACCAGAAATTCTGCCCCATAACTCCAGCCCCTGCCAAAAACAAACTCTTCTTCCGGATCAGCCAGGGACGGCGTGTATCCTTCCTTATACTCCACCTGGTTGCGCATATCCTTATAATATACTTCCACAGATGTTTCATAACCGTTGTCCTTAAAATTCCTGAAGTAACCGGCTGAATAGAGCCAGCTCAGCTGGGGACGAACAATATATGTACTGGGAACCCACAAATCAGTGGGTAATGTGGTGCCCGCATTGGTCACAAGGTGAATGTACTGGTAGTTACGGGTGACAGCCGCCTTGACCGAAGACTCATCATTCAGGGCATATCGCAGGGTGATCCGGGGTTCCAGCCCACCATAACTTTTTACCGCTTTCATTCCGGAATAAACAGTGCTGTCCAGCTTATTCCCGTTTATATCCCGGATGTATTTTGTATATGGGCCCACCTGGGTGAAACTGCTCCAGCGCAACCCGTAATTGATCTTTATTTTTTCGCCTATTTCCCAGTCATCCTGAAGATAAAGAGCGGCTTCCATGGCATATTTGGATCCTTCGTTATTGGGAGTGAATACAACAGAATCCTGCCGCCCGGTCACCACGTTGGGAACAAATTTGTGGTAAGTGAGCAGTCCGCCGAATTTCAGTTTATGATTGGGCAGCGGGTAGTAATCAAAATCCGATTTCAGGGTAATATCCCTGATCCCGGAATACAGTCCAATTTCAAAACTCTCCTGGGCCGCTGAGAACTTAAAATTATAATCATTGTAAACCGCCGTGGTATTGGAAAAGAGCCGGCGGTTGAATACATGGTTCCAGCGCAGCGTGGCCGTTGAATTCCCCCAGGGTATATTGGTTTTAAAAGAACGTTTTGAATTTCTGAAATCAAATACATCACGCCCGAAATAGCCACTCATGTACAAGCGATCCTTTTCTGAGAACCGGTAATTGACTTTGGCATTCAGGTCGTAGAAATAATAACCGGATCCATAGAAACTGCTGGTCTTGCTGATAAAGGGTTTTATTAATGCGTCAATATAAGTTCTGCGGGCCGAAACGATAAAGGAAGCTTTTTCTTTTTTAATCGGCCCCTGGACTGAAAACCGGGAAGCAATCAGGCCGATGCCTCCTTCTGCCTGGAACTTATTGATATTTCCTTCCTTCATGGTAACATCCAGCACGGATGATAGCCGGCCTCCGTACTGGGCAGGCATCCCCCCTTTGATCAGGGAAACATTCTTGATCGCATCCCCGTTGAAAATGGAAAAGAAACCAAACAGGTGACCGGTATTATACACCACCGCATCATCGAGCATGATCAGGTTCTGATCAGGCCCGCCGCCCCGGACATAAAACCCCGCGTTTCCTTCGCCTGCACTTTGTACACCCGGAAGCAGCTGGATGGCTTTAAGGATATCCACTTCTCCCATAAAGGCTGGTATGGCCCTGACCTGGTTCATGGACAGGTCGATCTTCCCCATCTGGGCATTTTTTACATTCCCATCCCTTCTTTTACTGTAAACCACCACTTCGTTGATGGAAGCGGATTTGGAAAGGATATCGAAATTGTATGACTGGTTACTGTGCAGGCTGATCTGAATGGTACGCCCGGTATAAGAAATATGGGATACCTGGATGGAATAATCGCCTTCTTCCAGGGTGATGGAATAAAACCCGTATTGATTACTGGCCACTCCTCTTGACTGGCCATTCACCGCAATAGTGGCCCCGATGATGGTTTCACCCGAGAGACTGTCTTTCACATAGCCGTTCAGGGTATAACGGGTTTGGGCAACTGCTCCTGTGAGAACGGATAAAAGCAGGATAAGAATACTTGCAGACCTAAACATGTTTCTCACAACAATCTTTATTTGGTTTTTGTTTGTTCATCAGTACCTGCACCAATTAATTTATCCACGCTGGCACAATCTTTTATTCCATAAGGATTGGCCGTTTGCTGATTCCCGATCCAGTAACCCGTATTCCCTTCGCCAAATGCTTTATCGCAACGAAAGTAGCGGAACGCCGGTTGCTGAATTTGCAGGGCCGTCAGTATATTAAAAAACTCCTGGGAAAGGATATTCAGGGATGCCCGTTTTTCCCCCAGGTCCGGATCTTCGATAATGGCTTTTATTTCTGCCCGGGCATTGTCCAGCGACAGGTAAACCGCATCATAAAGAACCGTATCTGCCACCAGCTCTTCGATATTCAGGCTGTCCAGGGCGGTTTTCAGTTGTTTTCCACTTTCTGCGATCGTTCCGCTCTCCTCCTTTTCAAACAGGTTTACCATGGTTAAATAGGTGGTAAATACATTTTCCACTGACTGGTAAAAAGCCGGACTGAAATGACCAGCCGGTACTCCGGTTGACAGGGAATCAGCGGGATTGGCTGCATGTTCCTCTTTTAAGATAATAAACCGGAGCACGCCGGTCACTACGATGAGCAGGGCCAGAAAAATACAGCCCCGGATCAGGAAATCCCTGTTTTTACGGGTAAAAGCCAGGACCAGGAGAATGACCAGCCCGGAAAGAAAAATCAGCAGTAAGGTGTTCAGGATAAGTGTCAAGGGGTCAAAAATATTTGCGCAAAGATAAACGCCCTTCACCTGAACCGCTAATCCGTTATTTTTGCAGCCTGTTAAAATTTTCATATGCTCGCAGGATTTCAGAATGTGACTTTTGAGTTTGGTGCCCGTGCTATAATTGAGGAAGCCACCTGGCATATACAGCCGGGTGAGCGGATTGGCCTGATCGGTTATAACGGAACCGGCAAATCCACCCTTTTAAAGCTACTGGTGGGCGAATATCTGCCTTCGGCCGGTACGGTGGAGCGCAGCCGCACTACCTCCATTGGTTACCTGCACCAGGACCTGCTGAGCTTTGATACCGAAGATTCCATCCTCCAGGTAGCCATGGGGGCATTTGAGCGGGTGTTACAGCTGGAAAAGGAAATTGAAGCACTGGGACATGAACTGGAGCGTACCGGCGATGAAAAGACCCTGCATGAATACAGCGATAAGCTCCATGAAATGGATACCCTGGACGGTTATAATATCCATCACAAAACAGAAGAAGTATTACAGGGACTTGGATTTTCCAATGCCGATCTGCAGCGTCCATACAAGGAATTCAGTGGTGGCTGGCGGATGCGTGTGCTACTGGCCAAGATGATCCTGCAGCAACCCGACCTGCTCCTGCTCGATGAGCCCACCAACCACCTTGACCTGCCTTCTATCGAGTGGCTGGAGAAATACCTCCTCCATTACCAGGGTTCAGTGGTGATTGTCAGCCACGATAAATATTTCCTGAACCGGATGGTGACTAAAATCGTAGAGGTTTACCAGCAGCAACTGCATATTTATACCGGCAACTATGACTATTACGAAAAGGAGAAAGCCATCCGGGTGGAAATGCAGCAGAAAGCCTACGAAAATCAGCAGGATTATATCCGGCAGAATGA
>CAZFLL010000015.1:39646-53149 GCA_964519865.1 uncultured Chitinophaga sp.
GATAAAATCGCCCTGATCGGGGCCAATGGAAAAGGGAAATCAACCCTGTTACGGATTATCGCCGGGGTGGAACAGTTTTCGCAGGGGGAACGCAAGTGGGGACATAATGTGGAAGAGAGTTTTTATGCCCAGCACCAGCTGGAAGCCCTGAACATCAATAATACGATCCTGGATGAAATGAAGGAATGCGGCAGCCAGATGACGGAACTGGAGCTGCGCGGACTGCTGGGTTGTTTCTTATTCAGCGGGGATGATGCGGATAAAAAAATCAGGATACTGAGTGGTGGTGAGAAAGCAAGGGTGGCCCTCGCGAAAGTAATTGTAAGCAAGGCCAACTTCCTGATGCTGGATGAACCCACCAACCACCTGGATATGCATAGTTGTGACCTGCTGATTGAATCACTCAACCGGTACCAGGGCAGTATTATCCTGGTGAGTCACGACCGTTATTTTGTATCCAAATCCTGTAATAAGATCTGGGAGATCGTGGACCACCAGATCAAGGAATTCAAAGGAGGTTATGAAGAATGGGTGGCCTGGAAAGAAAGAATGGCCAAACAGGAACTGGATAATAAGAAGGCGGAGAAAGTTGCGGAACCAGTGAAGCCGGAAGTAAAACAAAAACAGGCAGCTCCTACTCCCCCGCCGGCCCCAAAACAACAACCCGGTGCGGCTATTGATAAAGAGAAGAAAAAAGAATTACAGAAAGTACAGCGGCAGTTTCAGCAGGTGGAAGAACAGATCGCCAGTCTCAATGTCCGGAAAGCACAACTGGAAGCTTCCCTTTCTGATCCGGCCACTTACTCGGATAAAGTAAAATTCCTGGAAGCGGAGAACGCGTACAAAAAGGCCGGGCAGGATTTAGCCGCATTGAATAAACAGTACGAGCAATTATTTGAAAAGATCATGGAACTGGAGGCGTAAACAACGGCCAGTAAAATCCCGGCAAATTTTTTTTTCGGGCTGTTGGGTAAATTGTACCTTTTGTGTACAAAACCAACGTGTATGAAATCATCGCTTCTCCCCGTGGCTTTGCTGGCTTTTTTAACTGCCACGCTCGCCTTCAGGATCAAAGAAAATCACCGGTCATCTTCTGCACTTAAAGTTTCTGTTTTAAATAAACAACAGGCGATCCGTTGCAGCCCTGACTGGAATTCACTGAATGAATGGCTGGAAGAATATGATATCCCTCCTTTTCCGGGGGCCGGAACCTATGCCTGGAAAATCAGTACCAATAATGACAGTGCCCGGTTTTATTTCAACCAGGGTATCAGTATGTATTACAGTTTTCACATTATTGAAGCCATGGCTTCTTTTAAGAAAGCGGTAAGGTTTGATCCATCCAGTGGTATGTTGTACTGGGCACAGGCCCTGGCCTATGGGCCCAATATCAATGACCTGGGTTATGCCGCTTCTCCTGAAGCATTACTGGCAGTTAAAAAAGCAAAGGAATTTTCAGCAACCTGTACGCCGGATGAAAAGGAACTGATTAATGCCATGTCTGTTCGCTATACGCCGGATTCAGCGGATATTAACCGGAAGCAATTGAATGAAAAATATACAGCAGCCATGGCCCGGTTGTATGCAAAATACCCTGCCCATGCGGATATTGCCGCACTGTATGCTGATGCGATGATGCTGGAACATCCCTGGGATCTCTGGAATCCGGATGGAACAGCTAAAGCCTGGACACCCCGGATCAGGCAGGTCTTGGAAAAACTGCTGCAGAAAACGCCTCAGCATCCAGGTGCCAACCATTATTATATCCATGTCATGGAACCCTCTCCTTTTGCTTCAAAAGCGCTGGCCAGTGCCAACCGGTTAGGAAAGCTGACTCCCGGACTGTCCCATACTGTGCACATGCCTTCTCATATTTACCTGCGGACCGGTTTATATGATCAGGGAGTAGCGGTTAATGAACAGGCGGTGAAAAGCTATGAACAGAGCATACCGCTTTATGCACCGGTTACCGGAGCGGATTTCCTGTACCTGATCCACAACCTGCACATGCAGGTCAACAACGCAATGATGGCCGGGCGTGCTGCTTATTCTGCAGAGACTGCCAATGCGCTGGTGAAGAGTATACCACCCGATTACCTGAATATACCAGGTGCTATGGGGAATTTGGTCCAGTATATTTATATGACGCCTGTCCTGGTGGATATCCGGTTTGGCCACTGGAAAAGCCTGCTGGAAAGGAAGGAGCCGTCTCCCGGCCAGGTATATGCGCGGATTCTTTGGTTGTTTGGCCGGGGTATGGCGATGGCGCATACCAATGATTTACCCGGGGCCGTGAAACTGCTCAGTGAGATGGAAACTTTATCAGCAGACAGCGTCCTGAAACTTCCATTTACTCCTTTTTCCCCGGCTGTTGACGGGGCTGTTATAGCCATGGAATTGCTGCGGGGAACCATTTATTTAAAGCAGGCTGAAAGGGATAAAGCGGTAACGGCATTCAGGAAGGCGGTGACTACAGAAGCCGGTATGGTGTATAATGAACCACGTGACTGGTTGCTTAATCCACGTCATTTCCTGGCAGATGCCTGTATTAAAAAAGGAGATTATAAAGAAGCTGAGCGAACTATCGGGGCAGACCTGGCAGTGAATAATGAAAATGGCTGGTCGCTTTTTGGCTACTGGCAATTGTTAAATGCTCAGCATAAAACAGCAGCCGCCAGTCAAATGAAAGCCAGGTTTAAAAAAGCCTTTGCAAAGGCGGATATAGAACTTTCCGGTCCTGTTTACTGATCAGATCATACCGGCTTTTACAAAATCACTGACCAGGTAACTGATCAGTTTTCCACTGCTGGCATCCGTGCGCCCGTCACTGAGCCGGGTGGCACCTTCACAGATATATAAATAAGCGGGTTTGCTGTCTGCCGCCGCAAACGAAATATATTGACGGGCATGAACAGGTGAAATACCAACCGGGGTCATGGCACTGCTAAGCGTGTTTTGTATCGCATCCAGGTCAAGATCAATTCCGGTCAGGGTATCTTCAGTAAATCCGGTGGCATGGGCGACGGACTGCAGGAATGTCCGTTTATCGTGGACAAAAATATCTTCATAAGTGATACAATCCATAAACGGGTTATTGACGATATCCACCCAGCTGTTCTGCGGGATATAGTTTTCATGCAACCCGATCACACAGTATTTCTGCAGGTAACCATCTTCCTCTGCGTAACGGAAGGCATTGCCACTATGGCGGCCTTCCATCGGGCGGTAATCCGCATGCGCATCCAGGTTAATACAGTTGATCTGGGCCAGCGGTATTTTGCCGGCTTTGTACCAGCCCTTGGCTGCTCCTTTGATCAGCGGGTAGGAATTATTATGTCCGCCGCCGATAACAATGGGAATTTTCTTGGCCGCGGTAATGATCTTGGTGAGCTGCTCCACTTCATCATCAATCGTATTAACGGCGTGCCGGTAAGCTTCAATCCGTTCATCATCTCCCTTGGCGGTGGTATCGATCAGGTATTGAATATCCCCGAAATCAAAATGACCGATCAGGAGCATTTCATCGCCATCCAGGAAATCATTGCTCTGCAGGTTGAAAAAACTCTGCAGAAACGGGATCCAGAGGGTATCGGTACCACCAATACCGTGGTTGCCTTTTGCCCCGAGATCCTCCGGTATACCAAACACCACATATTTAGCGGCCGATCCTTCAATGGATTTCTCGAGCTCTTCTGCATCAAAGATCACATTCAACCGTTCTCCCAGCTTTGTTTCGTAGCGACGGATTTTGGTCAGTGAGAGGATGTCCTGTTTGTTATATATTTTCAGGTGCTTCATAAATGGTGAATGGAGAGTGGAGAATAGAAAATGGGAAATACAAATCAGATTTAGCAAATATTATCAGATGCCGATTTTTTCATTTACCACGGTCAATATCTCCTGTTCTAAAGCTATTGTTTTCTGTTCAATCTCCCGGCCTTTCCGGAGGATTTCTTCCACAAAGCTTTTATCGGCATAACCGGCTGCATTGATCCGTACATTCATAAAAGCTCCCATGACAGCGGTGCGGGCACAAAGGGCGCCTACGCCGGCATCGGAGACTGAATTCGGGTTACCGGTTTCCGCCATGGCTTTGATAATTTCCAGGCTGCGGAAGGAGGCCTGCATCACCTGGAAAGGAATATCAATGGCAAAACGGGTGGCCTCCTGTATGGCTTGCGTACGCAGTGCTTTTTCCGCATCGGTGGTTTTGGGCAGACCAAAGGCTTCCATGATCCTGTTAAACGCTTTTGTATCGGCATCCACCAGTTTAACCAGTTCGTTTTTCAGCAACTCGCCTTTATCGGCCCAGTCACTGAATTCTTCCCAGCGTTCATCCCAGCCTTTTTTATGCGAGGAAAGGTTCGCTACCATGGTGGCCAGGGATATTCCCAATGCGCCTACATAGGCCGAGATCGAACCACCACCAGGGGCCGGACTTTCACTGGCCGTCTCATCGGCAAAAGCGGTAAGCGTCATATTGACGAGTTTACTGTCAGCCGGCAGCCGCAACATATATTCGATGACCCGTTCTTCGGGTTTGAAGGGACCCAGTTCATCCAGTCCCATGGATTTTACCGCGATCTTGATCAGTTCTTTTTCAGACACTCCCGTGGATCTTTTCTGTTTCCGCAGGAAATAACGTCCGGCATCGGTCAGTGATTTAAGGGGTACCAGTCCCACGAGTTCGGAACCTGTGATCCGTATACCCCGCGCCTCCCCTTTTTTACAGACTTCATCAAAAGCGATATGCAGGGGGGTGATATTGATATTGGTCAGATTCATGCTGATCTGGGCCACGCCATACTCTTCAATAAACCAGCCGATTGCTTTGACGGATTTCAGGCTGCCGGGCTGATTCACTTTTTCCCCGTTTAACACTACATTCCGTCCGGCTTCACGCACATCAAAAGCGATCGCATTGGCCCGACGGGTACTGGTGGTATTGAGATTGACATTATATGCTACCAGGAAATCCCGGGCACCGATAACCGTGCCTCCTCTTTTTGGGTCAAATTCAGCAGGCCCGAAATCCGGTTTCCATTGCGGCTCTTTTATTTTTTTGAAAAACCCTTCGTACTCACCCGCACGTATAACCGATAAATTGTTCCTGGTCTTATCCGGTTGTGCCGCTTCATAGAGATAAACCGGGATCGCGAGTTCTTCCCCCACCCTTTTTGCCAGTTTTTGGGCAAAGGCCGCGGTCTCCTCCATTGTAATACCGGCAATGGGAATCAGCGGGCAGACATCCGTGGCACCCATCCGGGGGTGCTCGCCCTTATGTTTACTCATGTCAATCAGTTCTCCGGCTTTTTTAATGGCCAGGAAAGCGGCTTCGATCACGGCTTCGGGGTGGCCCACAAAAGTGACAACTGTCCGGTTGGTGGCTTTTCCCGGATCAACATTCAGGAGACGAACACCTTCCACGGTTTCCACCTGGTCAGTGATCTGCCTGATCAGTTGAAGATCGCCTCCTTCGCTGAAATTAGGGACACATTCGATAATGGGTTGCATGCAATTCGATTTGTATGCTAAGATATTGCTTGTAAAGTGAATTATAACAGCAATCCGTTACCAGGAAGTGAACAGGATCGATTTCCCTCGGATTAATAGTTGGAGTATTCCCGAATAGTATCTCGGGTTATTTACCCTGCAGGGCCGGACGGATGGACCAGGTTGTTTTTTTATTCTCGCGGAAAAGAAACCACCACATAAAGAAAGCGGTAAGAAGTGATGTGACCAGTATTACCAGGGGATAAGGTACAGACTGGCTCAGGTCAATCAGCCGGCTATGGGAGTTCTCTTTATCGAATCCCAATAATAGTGGTATCCGGAACCAGTAATAACAGGAGACCGCGGCTGCTGCAAAAAAACGGACAAGTATGTCCCGGTTTTCTTTCAGCAGAAACCTGAGCAACATATAAAGGATGGCGGAAATGGTACCGGCCAATACCGGCAGGCCATATACAACACCAAGATGCTGCCAGCCTTCCTGGCCTATATAATCGGGTGTCTGGAACCAACCCCAGATATAACCCGGGAAGGCACCAACCAGCAGGAGTTCGGTTATACGGGATTGGACCGACTGATCAGGAAGAAATGGCTGGCGGATATGGGTGGAGTCCGGGCAGGGCACTGAACACCGGATACAATCCATACAATGGGCATTCATCATCGGGACCACCGGTTTACTGCCATATAATTTTTCCACCGGGTGTACCGGGCAGATACCGGAACACCAGGCTGATTTACGGTCAAAGAAAAGTCCGGAGGTGAAAGCCAGGGCCCCGAGTAAGACCAGGATCAGGCCGGTCGCCCTTCCATCTGTATTAAACAGGATATGGCGCATGGGGATGATGACCAGCAACAGGATAACACCGGTGAGGTGAAGTTTTGCCTGGGCATTTGGTGTGAGTTTTAACCGGCCCATCACTCCAAACCGGTCCGGCAGTAAGGACGTGGTGCCCAATGGGCAAATATTCCGCCAGAGACCGGTGGCCACTACTAATAAGGCCGGAGCGACCGGAATTAACCCGTTCCATAACAAGGTTACACCAAGTGCCGGTTTAATGAACATGGTTAAAAGCAACACAAAACCAGCCAGCCAGCATAATACCTGTACTGTCCTCCAGTAGATCCAGGCCTGATCTTTTGATGTTTTATTTTCTTTCAACAATATATCTTTTTCCATCGGGTGCAAAAGAAACAGAATAGTAAGTACTGTTTATTGAGCACTGTCATTTATTAAGCTGATTTATATATTCCCTTTTTTCAATTCCTGCACCGCGTGATCACAGGCCCTGGCCGTAAGCGCCATATAAGTGAGTGAGGGATTCTGGCAGGGTGAGGAGACCATACAGGATCCATCTGTTACAAACAGGTTGCGGATATCATGCGCCTGGTTCCATTTATTGAGCAGGGATGTTTTGGGATCATTTCCCATTCGGGCAGTCCCCATTTCATGGATTACCGTACCCGGAAACAGTCCGTAATCAAATGCATTTACCCAATCCATTTTAGCCGCTTCCAGCATGGCTACTGCAGATTGCTGCATATCTGCCCGCATCTTTTTTTCATTTTCCCCGTACTCCATGGAAATAACCGGTTGGGGAATACCCCATTTATCTTTTTTATCCTTGCTTAAACTTACAGTATTGGTATAAGCGGGTAAGGTTTCTCCGTACGCTTCAAAATAGGCAAACCATTCACCCGGATGGGTCAGCGATTCTTTCCAGTCTGCTCCTATCCCGGCTGAATGGAATCCCCTGGTCCAGTCACTCCGGCTGGTATAATTCTCATAGCCAAAACCACGGAGATAAACCTGGTCATTCTTTTTTACATTCCTGAACCGTGGCACGTATACACTCGCCGGCCGTTGTCCATAATAAAAATGTTCTTTCAACCCGCTGTAACCGGCCATAGCTCCAATACCGGCATGATGATCCATGAGGTAATGACCAAGTACCCCGCTTGAATTAGCCAGGCCGTCAGGATATTCAGGGGTGGCGGATTGCAGAAGTATTTGTGTGCTGCCTATAGTGGATGCATTCAGGAAAATGAGTTTGGCAAAGAATTCAATCACTTCATTATTTTCCGTATCAATGATCCTGACCCCTTTCAGCTTATTGGTTTTATTATCATAAATAAGACTTTGAACGGTTGAAAAAGGACGAAGGGTCAGGTTACCGGTCTTTGCCGCATCCGGTAAAGCGGCTGAATTGCTGGAATAAGGAGCCCCGTAAATACAACCCCGGTAACAGAGATTGCGGGAGTGGCAACGGTTCCGGCCATTATGATCCTGGGTGAGAATGGCCATCCGGCCAATGACCAGGTCTCTTTCAGGAAATGATTGTCTTAACCGTTCCCGGATCTGCTTTTCAAAAACGTTCATTTCAAAAGGCGGCAGGAATTGCCCGTCCGGGATCTGGGCGATCCCATCGCGGTTACCACTGATCCCCACATACGATTCAATATGATCATACCAGGGGGCCAGGTCTTTATAACGGACCGGCCAGTCGATCCCTACCCCTTCTTTGGCATTGGCTTCAAAATCCAGGTCACTGTACCGGTAACAATGTTTCGACCATAAAAGAGACCGGCCACCTAACTGGTAGCCCCGTTGCCAGGAAAAAGGTTTCTCCTGCACATAGGGATGTTCGGTATCCTTCACCAGGAAATGCTTGCTGTCCTGGCCGAAAATGTAAATATCCTTCTGTACATAGTAGTCTTTCTCTTCTTCCAGGCTGACCATATTGCGTAAGGGCAGATCCCATGGATCGGTCTGTGCCGTCGGGTAATCCTTGATATGTTCCACCATCCTGCCCCTTTCCAATACCAGTACTTTTAAACCGGCTTCGGTTAATTCCTTTGCGGCGATACCACCGGTGATTCCTGAACCGATTACAATCGCGTCATAGCTGTTTCCTTTTTCTGCTTTTCCTAAAATAGTAAATCCGGGCATGGGTCAGTTTTAAAAATGAAGGGTGGTTTTACCATAATTGAGTGTCTTGTCATCGGCCGGAATATCTCCTTTATACGCTTCAGGCACTTTTACATAATTGGAGGCTTTGGTGGTTCCTTCCTGTGAAGTGAAAAAGCCGATCAGGCTGTATTTTTTCAATGTACGGAACCAGGTACTGGCCGCTTTTTTCTGATAGGCGCTTTCATCCAGTTCTTTAATAAAGGCGGTTTTGTCAGTTGCCTTTTCAAAACCCCCGCTGATTTCCTTTAACCCGTTATGAATTTCTTCCTGCTGATCTTTTTTCAGGCATTGACTGAATGCCTGGTCCAGGAATACCTGGGTGTTTACCTGCGAAGCAGACGCTGTACCGGTGGCGGGAATAATAATGTCAATGACAGCCGTTACCAGTTTGTACTCCTGTTCTGTAAAAAATACGGGGGTATAACCACTCATATCCTTGTGCGCACAACTGCTGAGGAATTCCGATAATACGGCGGGTAGTAATGCACTGCCACCGATCAGGCCAAATGATTTTAAAACATCCCTTCTTTCCATAATAACCGCTATTAAAAAGTGAGTGTGGAATTATCAAATTTACCTTTTTGAGGCATTTCACAAAATGAGATTGATCATTTGGGAAAGCCGGTGCAAAAATCAGCAGGTGTACTGACTGGTATCAGTAAAACCGGTATGGCCGTAAACGGACTTTTATGCCCGTTTGCAAATCTTTTAATCAATCAATGATTGCGTATGATCAGGAAAAAAATATTCCGGTTGCCAGTTACACAGTTTAAGGAAAGGGGAAAAGAGATCCACCGGGTGGAAGCCCTGAGTGACGCGGTGTTTGCCTTCTCTGTATCCTTGCTGGTGGCATCCCTGGAAGTGCCACAAACCTTCCATGAACTGTTACTGATCATTAAGGGGGCGCTGCCCTTTTTCGCCACCGTGGCCATGATCTTCCTGTTCTGGTATCAGCAGTACACCTATTTCAGGCATTATGGATTAAATGATCATTATACCATTGTGCTGAACCTGGTATACCTTGCTGTCATCCTTTTTTATGTATACCCGCTTAAATTCCTTTTCTCCCTGCTTATTGGTCTGCTGACTGGAATTAACCTGTTTCCGCATGCTACTGAAACAGGCCAGGTTGTCTTGCTGAATGAGGATTTCCCGCTGCTGATCATCCTGTTCAGTGCCGGTTATGCACTGATCTGGTTCCTGGTTTTCCTGATGTATCACCGGGCTTACCGGTTGTCAGGAAAACTGGAACTGAACGCCTGGGAAATGCAGTTTACCAGAATGGAAAGAAGAGGGGCTGCCTGGAATATGGGTATCGGGATCGGCGCCATCCTGCTGTCCCTGGCAGGACTGGAAGCCGTTTCGGGGATGATCTATATGCTGATTCCACTTGTCCTGATCATCAATAAACAGGTATTTTATAAAAAAGTACGCACCCTCAGACAGCATGGATAGTTCACCCGTGTGCATTTGGTTTATTATTCAACTTTATCACGGTTATTATTTTCTCCCAGGGGCTTAAAACTTTCGGGTGAAGTTGGAGGTACAGGTAAAATAAATTCCCTGGGATGATGTATAAGATAACGGAGAATGGTTTTGAGAAGCCGGCGGTACTGAGACAGATGAATGCCTCTTGATTTTACTGCAACAATGAAAGCCAGCGAAAAACTGACCAGGAAATTCAGGAACCCGATCCCCAGAACACCAAACAGGACGGCAAGCATAAACCAGGATGGTACATGATCCAATCCCATACCATACAAACCAATGGATACATTACCGGAGGCAATAGTGATATGCCGGATGTCGAAAGGTATGCCCATAATTTTACCGATCACCCCGGCAAAACCAAGGAAAAATCCCAAGGATATACTGCCGATCAGGGCCCCGATATGTTTTTCTATATAGTCTGCCAGGCTCGTCAGCCGCTTGCCGGACATAGATAATTTCAATACCGGGTGTTTGATCAGTCGTTCCCTGATTCGTCCGTACTGCACTTTATTCTGCCAGTACCCCGCAATGATTCCACTGATAAATAAGAAGAGCCCGGTGAAACAGGCATAGAGCAAAGCAGGGCTTCTCCAGGGGTGCTGGTCTTTCAGCATTTTAAATGCTGCAGCCCCTTCACTGATTTTAACACCGTATAACTGGTGATAACCCCAGGCCAGCAGAAAGGTCAGGGGGAAAACAATGACCAGGTTGCCAAAAAAGGAGGCGATCTGGCTTCGCGAAACCCGGGCTACTGTTACCGCTAATCCTTCCAGGTCAGGTTCTCCTTCTATTTTTTTTGTATCCAGTGAACCGGCCACGGCGCTTGCTGTAAAAGCCGGTTGTTTGGTGGCCAGGGTGGATTTGGTTTCTTCGATCAGGATAAAACCCGCACTGTAATTCACACTATACAGGAAACCGAGGGGAAAGGGGGCCAGTTTTAATTTGCCGATCAGATTTTTAAGTATAGCGGTGAATGAGATAATCACCCCACCCCACATGGCAGAGCCGATCATCCTGAAATATTCCCCTCTTGTTTCAGTAATATACTTATGTCCTTTTGTGCCCTTATGCTCTGCGATCTGGTACGCTAAATAACCAAGTCCCTGTGACAACAATTCCTTGATACTGTTTTTCCGTTTTTCATTACGGACCAGCATGCGGAAAATATCGACAAAACGGCCTGTGTCAAAATTCGTATCAGCATCCAGGATATCCGCAATCAGCTGCATCCGTTGCAGGCGGTTTGTCAGGATCAGCAACAAATAAGTCTGCTGGATACTGGCCCCTTTTTCGGAGTGGCTTTCACGGATATAATTGACCAGCGTATAACAGGAATCAATGCTTTCTTTCAATTGGGAACTGAGCCTGATTATTTCCTCCGTTTCTTTTGCTTCCCGTATGCCGGACTCCATATCATGAACCCGGTAATTCTGCTGCACAAATGCTGTGTGGTGGTTCCGTTGTACCTCCGGTAAATAATTCAATACTTCTTTTTCCAGCCCCAGCTGCGCCACCTGGAAGGATAATATCTTCAGCGCGTTCAGCAATTCATTTTTGATCCGCTGGTCGCGGGTACTGAAGCTGAATCCCAATGTCTCAAAGAAGCTAATCCATACACCGCGGGGGATTTGTTCCACCCATTTAAAATCATCTTTCCGGAAAAAAACATTATTAATCACAAACAGGAAATCCATTTCATCCTGCAATTCGGGTATCAGTTTATGCTTGAGCCGGTTGGCAGTTTCCTGCCAGAAACCCCTGGATAAGGGAATACCACTTTCGGTAATGGCCGAAACCAGTTTAGTATAAACCAATTGAGACAGCAAGGCCTGCTGGAGGTTGGATAACAGTACCGGGTGAAGTTTCAGCTGTTTAATGGCCAGGCGCAGATTTGTTTCCGCATTTCCTTTTTGTTTACCATAACCAGGCCTGATCTCCGCCATGAATGAAACCAGGAAGGCTAAGCCGGCCGGGCGGTCATCCGCTTTGAGAATGGAAGAATCAGCGATAACCGTTTCAAAAAAACCGGGGGTTTTCTTACGTAATCGGAACATATATCCCAATATACAACTTGTGGGCTGTAAGTGTGTTAACTGTGGATTAATTAAGGGTCCTGACCACTGTTCCGATTATGGATGAACCTTCTTTACAGGCGCAGGAATAAGAATAACTGTTATCGGTGCTGCTGACAATCCGGTAAGTGAAATTGGCCCGGTTCCATTTTCGGCGTTCCCGGATATTGGTCCAGGTCTGGGTGAGCCGGTATTCACAATCAGATAACCACTGAATTTTAAATTTAATCAGGTCCCCGTTTCGTTTATTGCGTTCGGTCTGGTGATTTTTGGTACGTTTCAGTTCCCAGGTATTGGCGCTGGTATCAGTATATAAATAATTACCGGTACGAAAGGCCTTACAATCCGGTTGTTTGTTCTGGGCAAAGGAATTATGGTATATAAAGATGGTCAGGGCAAGGAGGAATAATTTCTTCATACTATATCACCATTTATCATGACTTTATCAATGTGATTGGTACCAAAAGCATAAAATAAATAAGCCAGTGACGGAACAGGATTGGTAAAAATAAGATTGGCCTTTTTCCCGACCCTTATTGTACCTGTTTCCTGCTGCAGTTCCATGGCGCAGGCCCCGTTGATCGTTCCGGCATTGATCACTTCTTCCGGCAGCATTTTCATTTGTATACAACTCATGGAGGCCACCAGGTTCATATTTCCTGAGGGCGACGAACCCGGATTATAATCAGTGGCCAGGGCTATCCGGCAACCGGCATCAATCAGCCGGCGGGCAGGCTGGAAAGGCATACGGAGAAAATAGGCAGCCGTTGGTAATAAAGTGCCAATGGTGGAAGAACCAGCCAGTAACTGAATAGTGGTATCATCCATCGTCTCCAGGTGATCCACACTCAGGGCCCCCAGCTCCACGCCTGCTTCAGTACCCCCGGAAAGATTCAATTGGTTGGCATGGATCTTTGGCTTTAATCCATACCCCATACCGGCCATGCAGATACGGATGGTTTCCTCTTTGGAGAAGAACCCCGTTTCGCAGAACACATCAATATAATCCGCCAGATTTTCGTTGGCAATCACCGGCAGCATTTCATGGATGAGCTGATCAATATAGCCTTCATGGTTTTCCCTGAATGCAGCAGGATAAGTATGGGCACCCAGGAAAGTGGCTTTGATGCTGAGAGAGGATTTCTCCTTTAGTTTTTTTATAACCCGCAGCATTTTCAACTCTCCTTCCACCGTGAGGCCGTAACCACTTTTTATTTCTACGGATCCGGTGCCGAGTTTACTGATTTCTTCCAGTCTTTTCCAGGCTGAATTGAAAAGCTGCGATTCAGTGGCTTCATTGAGTTTACGGGCTGAATTCAAAATACCCCCGCCATTGGCGGCGATCTCCGCATAACTAAGCCCTCTCAGTTTATCAAGAAACTCTTCTTCCCGGCTGGCTGCAAATACCAGGTGGGTGTGACTGTCACACCAGGCAGGCAGTACGAACTGTGCATCCGC
>CAZFLL010000016.1:0-28785 GCA_964519865.1 uncultured Chitinophaga sp.
TTTTAAACTCTGACATATGAGAATTGTTTTAATCACTGGTTTTCTTCTTCTTTTTGCACTGGCTATCTGGTATGTCAACAGATCCCCGGAGAAAACCGATAACCTGCAGTGGGCCGATATGCCCGCACTGCTTCCCCTGAGTCAGAAACCTCAAAGCAGTTTCCTGCTGACTCCTGAAAATGCGATACCTGCTGGGAAGAACGCGGTTTATGCGCCGGCCTTTTTATTTGCCTGGGATAAGATTAAAACGGCTTTGGGTGCTCCGGTTGAAATCACCGCGCAACAGTCACCTGATTTTATCCTGCTCAACAATAGTCATGGTTTTGAAAAAAGCCTGGACAGTACAGAATATACTGCTGAAACCCTGGTGGATGGGGAAATGATCGAGGCCCGGGTGTTCTTCAACAAGAAACTCCCCTTTGCCACTGTGCTGCACCGATGGTCAAACCCGATCGCTTTTGCAAATAAAGAAGTAACGGCCTTTGGCCTTGAATATGCCGATAAGGAAATAAGCAGCCAGTTCAGCATGCTCTACTATAAGAATGATGAAGAATTTATCCTCCGGCTTCAACCCAAAGACAGCACCCAGGAAATCATTCTCTGCAAAGGGCTCCGCAATCGCTCAAGCCTGGGCAGCCTGCAACAGGAATGTGATTCACTGATCCTTGCCGGAAAACAGGCATCAGCGATTACGACAAACAGTGCTTTATATACTATTAACAGGGGAGACCGGATCGGGATACCCGTGATCCGGTTTAACCTGGATACCCGTTATCAAAGCCTGCTCAACCAGACCTTCCGCTCTGGTGCCGATAATTATACCATCACTGAAGCATACCAGCGGACCGCCCTGATACTGGAAGAACACGGGGCTGTGGCTGAATCAGAAGCAGTGGCGGCAGTGGATTCCGTCACTGCAGCAGTTCCAGCTTTCGACCGGCCTAAATTCCTCCTTTTCAATAAACCCTTTTTTCTTTTACTCCGGAAAAAAGAAGTTGCCGCTCCGTATTTTATGCTATGGATCGAGAATGCAGAATTGCTTACCCCCTATCCCTCTAAATAACCGTTGAATGGCTAAAGGAGAAAAAATGCAGGAAGTGGATTTCCGGTCCATCGATGAATTCCTGGCCTTCCTGCCAGAAGAAGAACTGGTGATCGTGGAGAAACTGCGCAAACTGGTGTTTCATTGCCTGCCGGATGCCCGGGAGAAATTATCCTTCAACGTACCTTATTATTACCACCACCGCAATTTCTGTTTTATCTGGCCGGCCTCTGTTACCTGGGGTAAAAAGAAAACCTATGAAGGAGTCCGCTTCGGCTTTGCCTATGGTAGCCAGATAGCCGATGAGATCGGATACCTGGAAAAAGGAGCGCGGAAGCAGATCTATTGGAAAGATTTTACTTCAGTAAAAGAGATTGACATCGAACTTTTACAGGCGTATATATACGAGGCCGTTTATATTGACGAGGAGCATTTCAGGAAAAAGAAAAATGCCGGAAAAAAGTAATTGGCCCTGTAAATTATGTAACAGCAGTTGAGAAAAATGACTAGTAATTTTATACCAACCAACTATCAACCAATGAGGCTTTTGAAAACTTCAATCTGCAGCGCCGTCCTGTTCCTTACTTTTTCATGTAGCGGACCATCGGATAAAAATGAAACCGGAATAATGAAGGAACAACCGGAAGCAGTGATTCTTTCACTGGAGAAAAAGTGGCTGGATGCCGAGTTCAACCTGGATACGGCCACTATCGCCGGCTTACTCCATACCCGTTTTATCAGTGTGAATGGCCGGGAAATCTCTGGTAAACAACAGGAACTAACCGGTATTTACAATAATATCTCCGCTATGCGTAAAGACGGTATTGTCCTGGATTCTCTCCGTTTTGAAGATGCACAGGTCAGGTTGTTCGACAGTACCGCCATAGCCACTTTTATCGTTCATTCCTTTAAAAAAGACAAGGGGCGCCCGGTTGAGAAACTCACCCGTTTCTATGATGTGTGGATCAAACGCATGGGAAACTGGAAAGCCGTTTCTTCCCAGGGAACAGTACTGACAGAAAATAAATCTGCTGAATGATCAGGCCATCATCACCTGCTTATTGTATTTATTCCGGTATTCAATAGGCGTAAGTCCGGTTACTTTTTTAAATACGGTGCGGAAGGCCTTGGTATCCGTATAGCCCACATCATACATCACTTCATTGATATTCTTGCGGCTGCTTTCAAAACTGCGCTTGGCGGCCTCCATCTTTACCCGTTGCATATACTCCACCACCGTATTATTGGTGGCTTTCTTAAAGCGGCGTTCAAAACTCCTGCGGCCCACCGCAAAACGGTCAGCCAGTTCCTCCACCGTAAACTTATCCGTAAAATGGGCCTCGATATAATCCTGGGCTCCTTTGATCGCATCGTCTGCATGTGAACGCTGGCCATTAAACAACATAAAGGAAGCCTGGCTGTCGCGGTCAATATCCACCGCGAAATATTTTGCCGCTAGTATAGCCGTTGCCCGGTCGGTATATTTTTCCACGAGGTACAGCAACAGGTTCCAGTAAGAGTTGGCCCCGCCACTGCTGTAGAGGCGTTGTTCTTCGGTAATGATACTGCCATCCACCATTTCCACATTGGGAAACATGCTGCGGAATTGATTGCAGAAACCCCAGTGGGTGGAACATTTTTTTCCATCCAGTAAACCGGTGGAGGCAAACAAGAAGGCGCCCAGGCAGAGGGAAGCCACTTCGGCTCCTTTGTTATATTGGTCAATGATCCAGGGGATCATCGCTTTATTGGCATCAACCGCTGCGGCCATATCCCCACTAAGTGCAGGTATGATCACCAGGTCGGTATTCACCACATCAGCCAGCAATTTATCCGCATGTACCGAAAAAACAGACCCGTTAAGCCGGATCTCCCTTTTGGTACTCACCAGTTCCACCTCAAACATGGGCTCTTTGCCGGCAGACGCCAGGAACTGATTGACAGCGGAAAACAGGTAACGTGGATCGGCCACCGCTTCAATTACCGCGGTTTCCGGGACCAGGATGGATATGCGTTTCATGTCTTAAAGATATAAAAACAACCTGTCGCAATCAACCCTTTGAATTGTCGTTTTTACCGGTCATCCCATTTTAATTTTCATTGTACGTTTACATTCTGAAACAAAAACGTCATGCAAACCATAAACCTGATTTCGGATATTATTGTAGCTTGTGTCCGGGCAAGCAGCTTTCCGGATGGGGTTATGGGTGCTCATCAGCAGGTGCACCAACTGGTACCATTCGATGGAAGCAGGAGATTCTTTGGTATTTCGTACTCATCCGGTAAAGGGAAAATTGAATATATGGCCGCCGCTGAATACCTGCCCGGCGATCAGTGTTTTGAGAACTTTGAGAAGTATGTAATAAAAAAAGGAAATTATCTCCTCGTTGAAATCAGGGATTTCCGGAAGGATGTCATGGCTATAGGACAGACATTTCAGGCAATGATCAGCCGCCCGGATATCGATCAGCAAGGTGCCTGTATAGAGTGGTATCCCAACCTTACGGATGTACATTGTATGGTGCGGCTGGCTGATTAAACTATAAAACAAAAACCAACATGTCAACAACAACACGCATCACGATTGAAGCGGTTATCAATGCCCCTGTCGACAAAACCTGGGATTATTATACAGGGCCCGCTCATATCATGCAATGGAACCAGGCAAGCCCCGACTGGCATTGCCCGTCCGCTACAAATGACCTTCGTCCCGGTGGCAAATTTTCCTCCACCATGGCCGCTAAAGACGGCAGTTTCAGTTTCGACTTCTGGGGCACATATGATGAAGTGGAAAAACACAAAAAGATCGCTTACACCATGGGTGATGGCCGAAAAGCGGATGTAATATTTACCACAACCGGCCCTTCCACCAAAATCGTGGTCAGCTTTGAACCCGAGAGCCAGAACTCACTGGAGTTACAGCAAGGGGGATGGCAGGCAATACTGAACAGCTTTAAGCAGTATACTGAAACAAACTAAAATCAGAAGCGAGAGGCTAGAAGCCAGAAGGAAACAGCCCCTCCTAAGAAAACTGTCTAAACGGCTAAACGCTAATTAAGTAATCTTTCTGCTTTCAGGTTCCTAAACAACTAAACTCTTAACCTTCAACTCTCAACTATGTCCAGAGTCTCCACTTACCTCAACTTTCCCCGCAACACGGAAGAAGCATTTCTGTTTTACAAATCTGCTTTCAACACGGAGTTTATTGGTCCCATCGTCCGTTTTGGTGAAATTCCTTCCCAGCCGGGTGCGCCACCCATGGCGGAAGCAGATAAGAACCTGGTGATGCACGTGGAATTACCTGTTACCGGGGGTCATATCCTGATGGGCACAGATGCACCGGAGTCCTGGGGATTCACGATAAATTTCGGAAACAACGCACATATCATGCTCGAGCCCGACAGCCGGGAAGAATGTGACCGTCTGTTCAATGCACTTTCTGTTGGAGGCAAAGTTACCATGCCCCCGCAGGATATGTTCTGGGGTTCCTATTTCGGCAGCTTCAGTGATAAATTCGGGGTGCATTGGATGGTCAGCCATACGCCAATGAAATAGTTGTCGGATGTCAGATGTCAGTTGCCTGCCTGCCGGCAAAGGCAGGTCAGGAACAGCCTCTTCTGATTAAGCAATACTAAACCTTATAAACAGACCTTTCAACATCTTACTCCTGTCAGAGTATATAAACCATCTAAACCATTCTTTCGGCCTCTTTCTACAATCATACTTTATAAACCTCATAAACTTTCTACCATGAACAATATTCATCCCTGCCTCTGGTTCGACGGCAATGCCAAGGCCGCGGCGGAATTTTATTGCAGCCTCTTTCCGGGTTCTGCTATCACAACAGATTCACCGATGGTGGTGAACTTTAATTTAAGCGGTCAGAAGTTTATGGGACTGAATGGAGGTCCTATGTACAAATTCAATCCCTCTATTTCATTATTCGTCAGTTGCGAAAGCCGGGAAGAAACCGACAAAATCTATGCAAAACTCATAGAGGGTGGTATGGCCATGATGCCGCTGGATAAATATGACTGGTGCGACCACTACGCCTTTGTCCAGGATAAATTCGGCCTGGCCTGGCAATTATTCACCGTGCAGAACTATGAGGTAAAGCAAAAGATCAACCCCTGCCTTTTATTTGTAGGAGATAATTACGGGAAAGCAGAAGCGGCAGTGAAATATTACAGCGCCACCTTCCCGGATTCATCCATCGATGGTATTAAATTATACGAGGAGCAGGAAGGAGCACAGGTGGCAGGAAAAGTAAAACATGCGCAGTTTATCCTCGACGGGAAATTATATATGGCCATGGATGGCGCCGGCAATCATGGCTTTGGGTTTAATGAAGCCATCTCCTTTGTGGTGGAATGCAAAGACCAGGCAGAAATCGATAAATACTGGAATCACCTCACTGCCAACGGCGGACAGGAAAGCATGTGCGGCTGGCTCAAAGATCCCTTTGGTGTTTCCTGGCAGATCATCCCCGCTAACCTGGGCGCGCTCATCATGAATCCCGTCAATGGCCAGAAAGCGATGCAGGCGTTAATGAAGATGAAGAAACTGGTGATTGATGAGCTGGTTAATGCTTGAGGATTGGAAAGTTTGTGGTTTGTAGTTAGTGCTAAGAGTCATTCTCTGGTATCTACAGGTAATTCTTCTTAGGAGGTTTTGAGATTTGCTGCTTGTGATTTATCTGGATCTTGATTTTTGAACTTTTTTTGGCTTCTTGGCATCTTCGGTTCTTGAAATTTTAAAATATTAAGTTGTGAAAGAAAAAAATATTACCATTCTCTATTGGACATTTACTGTCCTGTTTTCCGCCTTCATGATCTGGTCTTCTGTTCCCTCGGTGGATCCCAAAGGCGAAGCCCTTCAGTTTCTCCATGATTTCCTGGGTTATCCCGTCTATTTTATACAGTTCATCAGCGTGGCAAAAATCATTGGGTCCATTGCGATCCTGGTGCCGGGACTCAACAAGATCAAAGAATGGGCCTATGCCGGGCTCTTCTTCGACCTGGCCGGAGCGATTTACTCCGTAATAATGGTGCAGAAAAGTTTTGATCCAGGTATGTTGTTCTTCCTTGTTCCTATTGTGTTTGGCGGTTTGTCGTATTATTTATGGAGCGCCAGGAAGAAGTCGTTAGTCATTAGTCGTTAGTCTTTAGTAATCACCAATAACCGAAAAGTAAATCTAAGAAGGTTTTGAGATTTGAACCTTGTTTCTTATTTGATTCCTGGTGCTTCTTTGGTTCTTATATCTTGTTTCTTGAACCTTTTTTGGCATCTTGGTATCTTCGGTTCTTGGAATTTTTCCTCCAGTTATGTTAACCAAACCAACCCTCTCCCCCTACCTTACTTTCAACGGCAACTGCCGGGAGGCTATGTTGTTTTACAGGCATTGCCTGGGCGGGGAACTGAACTGGCAGACCATGGGTGAATCCCCGCTCGCGGCCAATCTTCCGGAAGAAATGCGGGAAGCGATTGTCCACTCCACCCTGGTAAAAGACAGCTTTGTACTGATGGGATCTGATATGGTGGGAGAAGATGGGCTGAAAAAAGGAAACAGTGTTTCGCTGATGCTTGACTGTGGTTCTGAAACAGAAATCAGGGAGCTTTATACCAACCTGTCAGCAGGCGGAATTGCCCGGCACCCGGTGCATACCAGTTTTTTCGGGGCCTTGTTTGGTGACCTGACCGATAAATATGGTAACCAGTGGCTCCTGCATTTTAAAGAGAAACAACCTTAAATTTATTTAAAAAATATATCATGGCCATCCTTACAACCATCGGACTGATCATTGCGGGCATTGTTGCCCTCTTCCTGATCACCGCCCTGCTAATAAAAAAAGAATTTACCCTGGAAAAAAAGATTACCATCAGTAAATCCCAAAAAGAAGTATTTGACTACCTGAAACTGATCCGCAACCAGGAAAAATACAGTGTATGGGTTATGAGGGATCCCAACGTAAATATTATTTACACCGGTATTGATGGAACGGTGGGTTTCAAATCGGCATGGACGAGTAATGATAAAAATGTCGGTGTTGGCGAACAGGAAATTATCAAACTGTCCGAAGGTGTAAGCACCGAAGTGGAGATCCGTTTCAAAAAACCATTTGAAGCCACCAACTGGGCCAGGACCACACTCAGGGCTGTCAGTGAGAGCCAGACTGAAGTCTCCCAGTTGTTTTATGGGCGCAGCAAGTTCCCCATGAATATCATGAACCTCTTTATGGACAAGCTGGTGGGCAAAGACATGTTGCAGAACCTGGTGAATATGAAAAAAAATCTGGAAGAAAAATAAACCCAACTCTTTTTCTATTATGAAAAGTACCGCTCCTGCCAAAACCACAGACCAGTATATTGCCGGGTTCCCGCCGGCTGTAAAGAAACAGTTGGAACAGATCCGGAAAACCATCCGCGATCATGCACCCGGTGCAGTGGAGGGAATCAGTTACGGAATGCCGGGCTTTAAATACAAAGGCAAACCCCTCGTATATTTTGCCGGTTATGAAAATCACATCGGGTTTTATGCCACCCCCACCGGTCATGAAACATTTAAAAAAGACCTGGCCGGTTATAAAACAGGCAAGGGCTCGGTGCAGTTTCCGCTGACAGAACCCATGCCGCTGGCCCTTATTAAAAAGATCGTATTGTTCAGGGTAAAGGAAAATGATACCCTGGCCGAAGCAAAGAAGAAGCCAAAGACTGTCGCTGTAAAAAAAAAGTAACTCCGGCAGATAAAGAAGCCTCCCTGGTTATGGCCTGGCTGGAAAAACAGGAACCGGCCGTCAGGAAAGAAATAAATGCGGTACGTAAACTGATCCTGGAAGCCGCACCCTCCCTAAACGAACGCATCAAGTGGAATGCCCCCAGTTATTATACTTCTGCTGATTTACTGACCTTCGGACCCTATAAAAACAACAGGATCCTGTTGGTGTTTCACCACCCGGCCATTGTTAAAATAAAATCTGCATTACTGGAAGGAGATTTTAAAGACCGTCGGTTGTTATATTTTGACGGACGGAAAGACGCGGAAAAAAAAGCAAAGGAACTGACAAGGATTATCCGGGAACTGGTATCATTAACCAATAAATAAAATTTATGCTGACACTTCCATTTTCTGTTCAGATCCGGGCCAGCCGGGAAAAAGTATGGTCTGTATTATGGGACCTGCCCAATTACGAGGAATGGGTTGCTGTTTTCAGTGAAGGATCAACCGTGAAAACGGATAACTGGAAAGAAGGAACGAAACTCCGGTTTGTAAATACAGAAGACAGCGGGATAGTAAGCGTTGTTGCGGCTAACCGCCCACTGGAGTTTATGTCCTTCCGCCACCTGGGTACTGTAAACAAAGGAGTCGAGGACACCGAAAGTGATGCGGTTAACAGCTGGGCCGGGGCCATCGAAAGCTATAGCCTTTCCGGGAATGACGGGCAATGCCTGCTGGAAGTGAAAATGGATACCACCGAAGACTATGCGGGTTATTTCCGTGAAAAATGGCCACTGGCGCTGGAGAAAATAAAGGCGATGGCTGAATCCTGATATCACTTTCTTACCGGAGCTGTTTCAATCCTTCCAGGCAGGAAGCATCTCCCGGTTTTGCCAGTAAGGCCTTTCCGAATAGGATTTTCGCATCATTACTTCTCCCCATATTCAGGTAGGTCCAGGCCAGCATGTGATTGCCGTCATAATCAAAAGGGTACAGGTTGACAAGCTTTTCAAAATACCTCGCTGCATTTTCAAACTTCTTCCGGTTATACCAGATCACGCCGGCCCAGTAATTCGCCTTGGTTTGCTGCGGGTCAATCTTCAGTATATCTTCATAGACTTGCAAGGTTTTATCGGTCAGCTGCAGGGCGGCAAGGGGCTGTATCAGGCCGAATTTTGCCTCAATAGCATAGGGGTGCAGGTCCACGGATTTCTGGTAATAGGCCTGGGAAGCTGTAAACTCCTTATTCAGGTAAGTCAGCCAGCCAAGACGAAGGTTCAGTTCATAACTCTTCTCCTCATACACCGCTTTCAGGCTGTTGATGGCAGCCGCGTACTGCTTGTTTGCTTCCTGTGTATAGCTCTCATTAAAAGCAGCCTGCCATTTGTTTTCCTGCTGGGCATTGGAAAAAACAAAGGCAAACAGAATGACCACGGTCGATATCATTTTCTTTAAAGTTTCCATATAATTCCTCCTGTTATTGAATGTTGATTAAATGTAGTGGCAGTACTGTATAATTCTCTTTTCTCAAATGTATATCCCAGCTGTACCAGGAAATGTTTCAGTAATATATAGGAAGTGATTCCGGCCTTTGACGTGTTCGGATCAATCGCGTGGTATACATACAGCGCATCATTCTCAGCCAGGTTATGAAAACGGCCGGCTGTAATATTCCCTTCCAGCCAGACAGCCGGAGCCACCTGAAATCCAACAACCTGTTTAAAGTTAAAGGCTGAGCCCTGTTGCGGGCGAAGCATGGCTGTGGAAAAACTATAAAGCTTCATATTACCCATCGGGTAAAGTCCCAGTTGCAGGTTATACTGCTGAAACGAGGTATCGGTGAGCTTCCCGGCAATGGCATCTGCCTGCAGGTCAAAGTAATTGCTGTAATATTTTACACCGGCAAGTAAGAGATTGTTATTGTACTTAAAATTATTAAATGGGGTGTGCAGGTAATGCCAGGCGGCTTTCAGTTGCCAGTGCCGGTCCAGGTTAATATGTATCCGGTTATAATACTCAAACTGGTTGATGGCGATCTTATTATTATTGTTAACCGCTGTAAGCAGGGGCTCACTGATCGTTTGCCGGAAAAATGCGGCTGACTGGTCCATATACACATTCCCGATACGAGCGCCAACCTGCATCCGGGAATAATCAGCACTACCACGTTGGGTGAGATTTGTGCTTTTATGACTGTATTCGGCGCCTGCAGCCGTTATACTGCCCTGCTTTTTTTGTAACAGGGGTATTTCCGGGGTGGCCATATATTTAATTTCTGAACGGGCTATTTCCGGCTGATTCAGGTTAATACGGCTCCAGTAAATATAGTTATGGGCCATACTGTTATACTGATCTTCCTTCAGCACTTTTTCATAGTGCTGTATGCAGGCGCTGTAATTACCCAGCATAAAAGCAGCATATCCCATGCGTTGCCGCAACACTTGAAAATCCTGCCCGCCGGCAATGGACTCTTTTCCGAACCGGAGCAATCCTTTCCAATCCCCTTTCAGATACATAGCATAAGAAATGCTATCTGCCTTTGAGTAGGAGATTGTCTCCTGGGCAAGCAGTCCGGTATGAAGGCCAACGGCCAATACCAGTATAATTAATAGTGTACGCATTGCACCGTTGTTTTATGATGATTCATCTCCACACTGAATCCGGTCAGCTGTCCCGCTTTAACGGTTACCGAAGCATTCATCAGTGACGATTCTTTATTCCCCCGTTGCCGCAGGCCGTTGCTTTGCAATTGAATTTCCCCGCCGCTCAACGTGTCATGCGTTTTCAGGCTGCATTGATATTTCCATTTGGTAAACAGGTAAAAGGGAGCCAGCAGATCCTGCAACCATTGAGTGATTTTGTTTCCAAAAAACCCCTGGGGGTAAAAATCCGTAACAGGTATCCGTTGATCCGCGCTCAGCAGCACTTTATACGCGGCGAGATAAAACAAGTAAAGCAGGCCCTTCCGGCTGCCATAGAAGTTGGTGAAATAAAACAGGTTCCCGTCATTGATAAAATACGCGTACGAAGATGTCCCGGCACAATAGAAATATGTTTCATTATACGCACTGACCATCACTTCCCACTCCTCCTCCGGGTTTCCGGCCGACTGTGCTTTCATACGCAATCCGGGTTTGAAATCAAAAGCCTGTAACAGGGGCTGGCTGATCATCAGATTGCTGATTACTGCTTCCCCGGACGGAGTGTTGAAAGATTCCAGTATCCGGTTATCATCGGCGTCATGACGTATATAGCCCGAAAATGGATATGCCAGTGTCCGTGAACCGATATAAGGTGTAGCCTGTACCTGGAAATGAAGATGTGGTTCCGGTGAACGTCCGGAATTACCACAGGCGGCCAATACCATTCCCTTTTTTACAAATTCACCTTTTACCACTTTGATACTTCCTTTCTTCAAATGGGATAGTTTAGTATAAAGCCCTTCTGTATGCTTTAAAACAATCGTATTACCCCAGTTTTGCCTGGTGTTATTGCCTCCTACCGGGTTATCCTCCACGTAGGCGATTACTTCCTCCACCACCGCATCTGCCGGACTCAGTACCGGTTTATTGTAACAGTAAAACTGATCCGGTTCTGTTCCTGCACCCTGCCAGGTCTTTCCTTCCTTATCACGGATTACAAAATCAAGCGCCTTAGACCAGTCACCCTTGTGGGTGTGTTTACCTTCATAGCCCTGGCTCACAGTCCATTCCCCGTTAAAAGGCAGGGCTAGCGGGAAATAGAAACGGGTGTAGATCCGGTCACGGCTATTGATATACCGGTACAGGTTTTCTTCCGGACTGTAATATTGCACGGGCGTTAGTACCATCTTTCCTCCTGCTTTCCGGAGTTGTAGTACATAAATAAAAAGGATAACGGTAATGCAAAAAGGGAGCGAAAAAACGGGTAAGCCCCAGGTATAGGTGATTTTCCACAAAGCGATTACCAGGATATAAGAAACCGGGACCGTAATAAGCGACCAGAGATAGGAACGGACAGAGGGAATAATATAGAAACCTCCGAGTGCCACAGAGACCAGCATAAAATTGGTCCCCAGGTTATAATAATTCACACTCCCGGCATACCCGTCCATCAGCTGGATAAATAAGATAGCGATCGTATAACCGGCAATCATCAGGGTTAGGGCAATCCGGGAAAATAAAAATAACCCGATCGTCAGTACAATACCCGCCGCAATATTGCTCTGGAATATAATCGCACTGAGCGAACGGAAAAAGCCGGCTATAGCCGCTGGCATCTGCAGGTTCTCCATCCATTGCACCAGCCGGATCAGGTCGTTGCCCCCTGTGGCATACATTTCATTCAGCCAGTATATATTCCGTTGAGTAAGACCAATGGCTGCAAATTCCCTGGCCGAAAGGATCACTACCCAAAGCGTAAGGATAAAGGCCAGTGATAAAGCAGGTAAATTACTTTTACCCAATTTGGCAATCAATGCGGCAGAAAGCAATACCGACAAAACAGAGGCAATGAATAATAAGATCCAGAAACCCAGGCTGAATTCGTAAAATGTACCCATGCCCAAACCCATCAGTAATCCGCTGTAAGTATACAAACCACTCTTCACCTGTTCACGGCTGAAGCCAATAAACCAGGCAGTGGCAGCTGCAATTATTGTAGCGGTTAGTCCGGCCAGCCCCGTATAAGGATTGAAAAAAGTAACCAGTAGTATCAATACAGCCAGCGTACGCCGGTTGCTGAAAAACAACATGGCATAACTGTTCAGCACCGTATGCGCGATAAACTGGCTGAAGACATGGATGGCTTGCTTGTTCAAAACCGTTATTTAAAATTTATCTGTTGAAGGTGCCCGGGAACCCGCTCCTGTTGTTCGATATAGGCCAGTGTTTCCGCTTCCCGAACCAGGTGTACTCTTCCCTGTTCATCAATCATCACCACATTGGGCCGCATTTGTATAAACTGCATCCATTGTGTCATATTATAAGCCCCCACCTTATGCACCACCACCTTATCACCCCTGTTCAGCAGGGGCAGGTTGGCACTCTGACGCAGTACATCAATATTCATACAGAGCGGACCATACAATACCTGGTCTTCGGTATGATGGGTGAAGTCCTGGGCCGGGCTGATCTTATGATCATACCAGAAAGATGTAAATAAAATATTCACACCGGCATCGAGTATGGTAGCCCGCCGTCCGTCACTGAGTCGTTTATTGGCAAGCACGGTAGACAATAAATAGCCTGCATCGTCCACCAGGACACGGCCGCTTTCCAGGATCAGCAACGGCAGCTCTGATACTCCATAGCCAAGCTCCCGCAACTGAGTGCAGATGACGTCTGCAAATTCATCCACCGAAGGAACCGTATCAGTACCTGGCAGGAATGAACCACGTAATGTATTGGTGGAAGGGAACCCGCCCCCGATATCGATATACTGTAATGGATTGTTCAATTCGTTCTTGCATTTCCAGGCCAGGTCTCCCAGTTTCTTAACCGCCGTACGATAGGCGCTGGTTGATAACATATACGTCCCGATATGGCAATGCAGCCCGGTCAGTTCCATTTTACCGGAATCCACTATTTTTTTCAGTGCCTCCAGGGCCTGGCCATTCTCATAATTAAATCCAAACCGGTCCCATACCGGGTATACACCGGTATCCATATTTACCCGGATGGCCACCCTTGGCTTTCTTTGTATCGATTCACTGATCTCCAGCAACTGGTATAGTTCGTCAAAATGATCAATATGAATCAGTGACCCGTTTTCAGCAGCAAGCCTAAGCTCTTCATTTGTTTTTTCAGGGCCATTGAATATGATTTTATTCCCTGGCACCCCGTTTCCCAGCGCTTTCCGGTATTCAAATCCGCTCACTACTTCTGCCCAGCTTCCTTCCTGGTGAAACACCCGGCAAACGGCATTCAGGTAATTGGTTTTATAGCTCCAGGCAAACTGGATATTCGGGTAGCGGGTACTGAAAGCCCGGTAAGCATCCTGGTAATTACGACGCAGGGTCCGTTCACTCAATACAAATAAAGGTGAACCATATTCAGCCATCAGCGACTGCACAGAAACACCATCAATCTGTTTCACCGGTTCGTATTCTGTCCGGGTGCCGAATTTATTCATCAGCCCTCCATTCATCTTCTGTATCACCGGACTTTCATATTTCTTTTTCATAGTAAACTCAGTATTATAATTCGCCTTTACCACTGATCTGGTGGAATTCATTGATATCAGTAATGTGATCCCAGGAATAACGGACAAATATTTTCCCGGCGGCATATCCCTGGAAAACAGGCTGCTCCTCTCCCAGCGCCATGCGCGCCAGTGCTGCGGGCTGGTTTTGCCCTGCAGCCGCTGTGAGGTAGATCCAGGCCGGAAAACGCGGATTGATCTCCATGATGTATAATTCATTCTTTGCCGTGCGCATAATTTCCAGTTCACATCCTCCTTTCCAGTTGGTAGCGGTTGTGAATTCCTGTGCCAGCTTTAGCAGGGACTCATCCTCCAGCGTAATGCCGGACCAGGCCTTGCCTTTATCCGTGATATAGAGTTTGCGCATGGGTATGGCACTGATCATATTCCCATGGCCATCACCCAATACAGCTATATTGATTTCTGTTCCTGTTATAAATTCCTGTACAATAATGGGCAGCCCCCATTTTGCCGATATTTTATAAAAAGCCTTTTGTGCCTGCTCCAGTGTATATACCACAACCGCATCATAGAATTTTCCTTTTACGACAAACGGGTAACCAAACAATTCCTCACAGGACGTTAGTTCTGCCACAGTATGTATGATCTTATCACGGGGAACCATCAGCTGGTATGTTTGACCGAACTGGTAAAGATTAATTTTATCGCGTGCTTCAAATTGCTCCGCGGACGGGAGAAAGCTGGCAATGCCCATTGATTTCAGTACAGGGGCAATCCGGATAAACTGCGGAAGCTCCGCATCAAAGTTCGGGATGATCAGCTGCAGGTTCTCTTTTTCATGGATGTACCGGAGGCGGTTAATCAGGGCTTCTGTTCCTGCTGCCGGATAGGGTACCTGGTAGGTTTTATCCACCACCTCATGCATATAGATGCCGGGCTCAAGTGTCTCATAGGATAAACCTATGATCCGTATAGGTCGGTTCAGGCCTTCTCTCAGTCCGCGGATCACAGCGATCCCCGGACCCGGGCTGTCAATGGCATTCAGGCCTGTCACCGCAATGGTGAGCAGATTGTCGGGCGTGTTCATATAACTTGTTCTTCAGCTTTCCAGAAGATTGGCTTCCTTCAACTGGTTGATAAATTCATCCCAGTCCCTTTCAAGGCGCAGGGGTTCCACTTCATATGTTTCGAGTATTACTTCTTTTATCCGGGAAGCTGCAGTGCCCTGTTTCAGCAAGGCTAAAATTTCTGCCGCCACAGGGTTTGCCGAAAAAGAATCACCGGTGGATGGGTTGAAAATAAATCCGGATTCACTGGTGGCAATATTTTTTCGCAGGTACATACAGGCAGTTATAGGTGATGAGTAAAAAAAGATAAGTTGGAAAGTGTTTCATTCATTTGTTTAAGGAAAATCACCAGCCCCGGAGCCGCACCCAGATATAATCATCCATCAGGGTTTCATTTTTAAAAACTGATTTGCGGCGTACACCTTCCAGGTAAAAACCGTTTTTCTCCAGTACCCTCATGGAGGCTTTGTTGTTTTCAAATACTTCGGCGTACAGCCTGACCAGGTCAAACGTATTAAAGGCATATTCGGATATTTGCCGCAACGCTTCCGTTGCAACCCCTTTTCCCCAAAAAGGCTCCCCGATCCAGTATCCGACCTCCGCGGATTTGATATATACATCCCCGTTCAGGATTAAACCAATTCCACCTGCCACTGTTCCATCCACATCAATGGCAAAATTGATCGCCGGCAAGGGGGCGTCCACCACTTTTTCCAGCCAGGCTTTACCACTTTCAATAGTATAAGGATGCGGAAAATAATTTCGCAGGTTGTTCCAGACATTTATGTTATTCGCATACAACACCAGGTTGCCGAGGTCTTCCTGTTTCCAGGGTCTTATGGTGGTGATCATACCCGTTCTGTTTGTTGAAATGTTGTGCTAAGACATAAACTTAGCCATCTGGTTTAACCTGTCCTATGATTTTCCGCATCCGGCTAACTTCAGGATCTTCTCCTGCAGGAACCCGGGCCGTTGTTTCCACACCTGCCCGGACCTCTTCCCTGGCCATACCCGGCCCTGCGACCATAACCCTGGCCACGGCCAGCCACAGCTGTTCTGTTTTCATAGTTATCACATACCTTGTTCTTGTTGGCATCCACATAGCCACTGCTGGCCTTACGGGTACCCTGACCCGGTGCAGCAGCGTTGTTCTTCTGGGCCATCAGACCCGTGCCAAGTCCTGCCACTAACAGGACGGTAATCAGGAATTTTTTCATGGCTGTACTGTTTATTGGTTAATTAATAATGTTAGTTTGATTTACACCCGGGGCCTGTTTCCTTTTCACAACATTTCTCTTTACAGGCACCAGTACCGGGTCCGTTCCCTTTTCCCTGGCCCGGTCCTTTTCCTTGCCCCTGTCCATTACCGGGGCCGTTCCCACAACCTGCCTCCTGGTTTTCTCCGCTGATTATCGCGTCAAACATTTCCTTTTTAATAAATTCAGGCTGGTAGTCTACTCCCTGGGATTTAAGCCGGCGTGTAAACGCCCGGAGATGATTTTCGGAACCCATACGCAGGAATTTGTAGGCGGTAAGAATATCTTCCTTATTTGTCTGTGCGATGCGTTTATCCAGGTCAGCAATATCCAGTTCTTCAATTTTCGCACCCGCCTTCAGGGCCTCTGTTAAAGAAGTGGTCCCGGATTTGATCAACGCCTTATAGTATGAGGCAAGCAGCGGATCCAGGAAGCCCCCTGGCTGGTCATTCTTAAATACCTTTTCTTCTTTAATACCGTAGGTCACTGCCAGTGTATTCATCCGGCTCATATGCACCCGCTCACTCTGACGGATATTGCCAAAGGGATTGACCTCCCATTTTGCATACATTGAATCATATACATCCCTGGCCAGTTTCTCCTCTTCCTGCATATAGAGCAGTCCTTCCTTTTCTGCTTTACTGAGCGTTGCTGTAAGCTGGCTTTGGGCGGATAAGAACAACTGGATAGCAAGAAGCAGGAACAACGATTTTTTCATGGTAGTCTGTTTTGATGATTGATATATATTTCTTCGGTTAAGGCTGATTTCTTTTCCAAACAGGGCCCTGGCGGTGCAGACCCGGGGCAGATACCGTCTCGTTTTTAAACAACGGCTTAAATGCATTGGCCAGTTTCACCTGCTGGTCTTTATTACTGATTTCTTTTAATTGTATATAAAACCGGTATGTTTCATATTTAAGCCGTCCGTGCAGCTCACCGATTTCTGCAGAAAGCCGGTTCAGGCTGGCTGTATCCGCAGCCGGGCCGGTTAACTGGTCATACATCTCTTCTTTCAATGAATCAATACGCCAGGTAAGCTCCATCGTTGCCGGGCGAAACTGCTGGTTGATACCCCTGAACTCATCCATTTGCTCAGCGGTAAATCCAAGTTCCTGCCTGCAGTAACGCCCATTGAGCAGGTTCGTTCCTGAAGGGGTACTGATCCGTATATCCCCGGCCATTTTCTTTTCCTGGTATTGATGGTAAACGATGGTGCCAATGGTTACCATGTTCATCAGCAGGAGTAAAAAGATCAGCCATCGGAGTATTTTTATATTGCGTAACATCTTATTCCTCCTTTTCTGTTTGCAGGTAAAAAGCAAAATTTTCTGTCTGGCTGTCATTACTCAGTACAGAACCAGTCTCATCATCAGCAGAGCTATATAAATTACCTGCAGCTATTCCAAGTATGACGGCGACCAATACACCGGCCATCGCCAGTACCGGCTGCCATTTCCGTTTTACAGTAAATAGCCGTTTAGTTTCCCGGTGTTCAAGAGCGGCCATAACACGGGTGGACAAGTAAGGGTTGAATGCGGTATTCCGTTCTTCCTCAATCAGCTTGTCGATCTTTTGGTCAATATGTTCATTTCGGTTCATATACTTATCCTGGTTAGTTAGACAATACCTGAATGTGGTTTCCTATGGGGTGGTGAGTTTTTTTCTGAGATTTTCTCTTGCCCGGATCAGTAACTGCTCCACGGCCCCGTCACTTATCTCCATGATCCGGGCTACTTCCCGTTGCGTCAGCTCTTCATATTTACTTAAAATGAATGCCATTCGCTGCTTTTCGGGAAGTGTGTCTATCGCCACTCTTATCTTTTCCTGTTCAGATTTATCCTGTAAAAGTTGTTCCGGGTTTCTGGCAGCAGATGGCAGTTGCAGCAGGTCGGTTACCCGGTCCCATATATTCCGGCGCTTCTTTTTTTGCAGTGCATTAAGACTGGTATGAATCGCAATCCGGTATAGCCAGGTGGAAAATGAAGATTGACCGGCAAAGCCAGCCAGGGACTGGTAGGCCTTAATAAATACTTCCTGGGTAATGTCTTCAGCATCTTCTTTCTGGTGCACAAAACCCATTACTATACGAAACACTGCAGCTTCATATTTTTTTACCAGTTGTGTATAGTCAGCTGTATGGCCGGCAAGGATAGATCGTATCAGTAGTGTTTCCTGCATGCAGGATCAGTTTACCCGGGACTGTATTTGTAACAATCCACCTGTTAAGTACAGGTGGTGTTTCCGGGAATGTAAAGAAGTCCATTTTCCCCTTTGGTATAGTAACTTAGGTCACGGGAGAATCTGTATTAAATCAGCTTTATTGCTGACTTTCTGACGGGCCGGTGACAAAACAGGAAGCTGTATAAGTGTTTACCCGTTGCCAATTAAAATACAAAAGCCGCTCTTTTTATGAATTGCCGGTATTCATACCTGATATACGCTGTTATTTTTTTACCTTTGCGCCTACACTCAACTCTTTATTTACTGTGAAGCGCACAATCAGGTACTACCGGCTGATGTGGACAAGACATGACCTGCCCGCCGGTCTTACTGTTTTTTTAGTGGCCCTCCCACTTTGCTTAGGTATTGCTAACGCATCGGGTGCACCGGTTTATGCCGGCATTCTTTCCGGAATTATCGGTGGTCTTATTGTTTCCTTACTCAGCGGTTCTCACCTCAGTGTTTCCGGACCGGCTGCCGGCCTCACCACCATCGTTGCAGGTTCTATCGTCTCATTAGGTGGCTACTCCCTGTTCCTGCTGGCCGTGATTGTTGCCGGTGTCTTCCAGTTATTGCTGAGTGTGCTCAAAGCAGGGAAAATTTCAAACTACTTCCCCTCTTCAGTGATCAAGGGTATGCTGGCGGCTATCGGGATCATGCTGATTTCTAAACAAATTCCATTGGCCCTTGGATTGGATAAACCCGATTTCTGGAACAGCGGATTCTCCCAGCTCTTTACCTCCACGGAATTCAGCAGCAATTTCAAAAACCTGAACCAGCATATTACCCGGGGAGCATTGATCATAACAGTTGTTTCATTAGCCATCCTGATTATCTGGAAACAGCCTTTTGCCAAAAAATTAAGAGTCATCCCGGCACCACTGGCCGTTGTACTGGCCGGTATCCTGCTTCATTTCATTTTCACCAACTGGATGCCCGGCTTTTTCCTGCGTACCACCCAGTCGGTCAGTGTACCTTCAAATGTTTTTGCTGAAATTCGTTTCCCCGATTTCAGGCAACTCTTCTCCAATGTGGAAATATGGAAAGCTGGATTACTGATCGGCGGTCTGGCTTCGCTTGAAACCTTATTATGTGTGGAAGCCGTTGACAAACTGGACCGGCATAACCGGATCACACCCGTAAACCGCGAGCTGTTTGCCCAGGGAATCGGAAATATAGCTTGTGGTTTACTGGGCGCTATCCCCATGACAGCCGTGGTTGTTCGCGGAGCCGCCAATGCCGATGCCGGTGCCCGAACCAAATTATCCTCCTTTACCCATGGCGGTTTTCTCTTACTGGCTGTTATGCTGATTCCCTTCCTGCTCAATATGATCCCGCTGGCTTCCCTCGCGGCTATCCTGATCATGACCGGTTTTAACCTGGCCAAACCCAAACTCTTCAAAAACCTTTGGAGCCTTGGATTGAAGCAGTTTCTGCCCTTTATTATTACCATCGTGGTGATCCTCGCCACCGACCTGCTGGTTGGGGTGAGTATCGGTCTGCTGATCTCCATCTATTTTATTGTACAGAGTAATTTCAGGGATGAATTTAAAATCACGCATTCAAAACACCTCGATATTGAAACCTTTGATATCCGGCTGAACAGCAATGTTACCTTCCTCAATAAGGTGAAACTCCGGGACGCCCTGGATAAAATTCCTGAATACAGTGTACTGACCATTGATGGCAGCGATTGCACGTATATCGATTACGATATACTGGAGATCATCAGTGAATTTGCCAGCAAAGCCCATGACCGGCATATTGAACTTCATCTGAAGGGTATTGAAAAAGTGAACGTGACCGCCGTTCACTAGCAAAGGGATAAACCCTGCTTACCTTTTATTCATTGTATCTTTAGTATACAAATTCCTTTTATGAAACGACTGGTCCTTTTACTCCTCGTGGCCGCTCTTCCACAGCTCAGCCCCGGACAGTTACCTGCCGTTGTTGCCGGTAAAATACAGCGGCATGAAAATTTTCCTTCCCGCTATATCACTGCCCGGAATGTGGATGTGTGGCTGCCGGAAAACTATGATACGGCCAAAAAATACAATGTGCTCTATATGCACGACGGGCAGATGCTCTTTGACCCGGCGACCACCTGGAATAAAACATCCTGGGACGCGGATGATGTGATCAGTACATTACTCAGAGAAAATAAGATAAAGGACCTGATCCTGGTAGGTGTTTTTAACGGGGGCGATACCCGGCATGCTGATTATTTCCCGCAAAAAGCATTTGAATTGCTTACGCAGGCTGAGCGTGACAGCATCTATTCAGCCGGACGTAGTAATGGCGCCTCTGTATTTAATAAATACACGGTTCAGTCAGATAATTATTTACGCTTCCTGGTAAAAGAGCTAAAGCCATTTATTGATTCGGCCTATTCCACATACACGGACAGGGACCATACGTTTATTGCCGGCAGCAGTATGGGCGGACTGATCTCGCTCTATGCTATTTGCGAATACCCGGCTATATTTGGCGGTGCCGCCTGTTTATCCACGCACTGGCCGGGCATTTTTGCCATGGATAATAACCCGATACCCGATGTCTTTTTACAGTACATGAATGCGCATTTGCCGGATCCCGCCACACATAAAATCTATTTTGATTACGGGGATGCCACCCTGGATGCCTTCTATCCGCCCCTGCAGAAAAAAGCTGATGCCGTAATGAAAAGCAAGGGATTTAGTGCAAACAACTGGATGACAAAGTATTTTCCCGGTGAAAATCATAGTGAAATAGCCTGGCATAAGCGCCTGCATATCCCTTTAACGTTTCTATTGGGAAAATAAGGAAAAACGGGTTGTACCTTTACTGTATAAACCTTCGGATATGAAAAACTATCTCTTCCTGCCTGTATTGCTGTTTATCGTGTTTGCCTGCGGTTCCAATAAAACAGAACCCGAAGTATTACCTGTTGCAGAAACAACTATGTGGAATATTGATATGGATTCTACCGGTAACCTGGTAAAGAAACAGGTATTAACCCCGGAAATTGATTCGCTGAGCCCGGAAAATGTAATCGCCTATCTCAATAACAATAATCCCGCTATAAAGCTGGTGTACAATAAAGTTTCTGGCGATACCCTTTTTATTAAAATACCCGATGCCACCCACCTCACCCAGCAGATGGGTTCAGCAGGCCCCGAAGTGTATATGGCCGAAGCGGTTTACAATTGTACTGAAATACCGGGCATCAAATATGTAACCTTCGATTTCGAAGAAGGCGATCATGCACAGCCCGGCACCTATAAAAGAGAAGATTTCAACACGGTGAAATAAGAAAAGCCCCGGTAGTTTCCGGGGCTTATTGAATATCCTTTCCTCCCTGCGGTCGAATGAAAATCAATCTTAGCAGCTCCTGCTTTCTATTTACTATTTTCTATTCTCTATTTACTTCTTCACCTTTATCTCCCCCATCTTCACCGTATTCACTTTTAAACCGGGATATTTTACTACATAATTATTCACCGGTTTTACGGTTTTTAAATAAGCATACAGCGCTTTCAGGTCGCTGTCTTTCATGCCTGAATAATCAACCAATGGCATTACCGTATTTTTCATACCGGGGTTCAGGTTATAGTTTTTCTCATCGCGATACAGGGTGAATTTATTCAGGAACTGATCTTCATCCCAATTACCTATACCAGAGGAATCCGGTGTGATATTCGCTGAGGCCACATGAAAATTTGCCACATTAAATACATTACCCCCTCCATATAGATGGGCAAAATCAGGCTGGCCTTTTACAAACGGGGTATGACAGGTGGCACAATCAGCAATATTAATCAGGTATTCGCCCCACTTCACCGGGTCTGAACGGTCAGCACGTACATTTTTATCAACTGAGGGTTGAAGAGCGGGTGCGGGATAAGCCATGCTGATCGGGATCATCAGCTGGCGGGGTGTCACTTTATTACTGATCGGTTTTAGTGTTCTTAAATAAGCAATAATATTCAGCAGGTCTTCCTTCGCCATCCGGTTATAATTGGCATAAGGCATAATGGGAAATAAAGTATCCCCTTTCTTATTAATCCCTTGCGTGATCGCCCTCAGGATCTCGTCATCCGTCCAGCTGCCGATTCCCGTTTCATTATCTGGAGTGATATTCGCACTGTATATGGTACCGGGAATGGCATCCAGTACACTATGGTCAAACAATCCGCCTCCGCCACCTTCGGTACCGGGAACAACCGGTCCGGAGAATTTACTGAAGTCCCTCTTACTGTGGCAATGGATACAGGCCGCCACATGATTGGCCAGGTAGTCCCCATTGGCAACCGCTTTGGCCAGTGAATCTTTGGCCGCAGTTTCCTTTGAAGGTTCTGTACTGTTGTTATTACAAGCGGAAAAATAAGCAGCAGCCAGTATGCAGCCGCATACCGTTGCTAAAGCAATCAGCTTTTTCATAAACGTTGGTTGGTATTTAAAGGTTAGGTGTTTCGGACAAAAAGATACAGAAGTTTTTAGTTTCCTCAGTATTTATATCAGAAACAGTACCCCAGGTTGAACGTAAGTGGAACCATAACCCCATCATTGTCAGGGAAAAGATTGCCATTCGAGAAATGGGCAATCCGCAAACCCAGGTTCAGGTTCTTCTGCTTCCCGGTAAACACCCCCATACCCATCTGATCCAGGAAAGTGAATTTCTGCCCGGTATGCAGTCCATCCATTTCTGTTTTGGAAATAAAGGAGGGGCCTGCCACCGAATACTCCAGGTAGAAATCCGTTTTCTTCGAACGGATCGTATGAAAACGCATCATCGGGTAGGCACTCAGGGTAAAAAAGTTTGTGCCATCGCGGTCCGTTTTCCAGAACCCGGCCTGCAATCCCCAGTCCAGTGAAAACACTTTGCGGCTGTGAAAAAGATTGCTTTCATACCTGAACAGCATCGCATGCCTCACTTTCACTTCCCCGCCCCAGAAGATGGGAATAAACCCTTTTGAGACAAAATTATTCGCTCCGTATCCAAGGCCATTCGTGGCATAGGCCACCGACAATGTTTGTTTGGGGAAATGATAATTAGCTTTTTTAACCAGCTCCACTCTTTCCGGGCTGAGCTCACGTAATGTATAATGAAAGCCTGCTGAATGAAAAACCGTATGTGGTTGCAGTTCTTTATTATTCGCCGGGGAATACGTCGTACCCACCTGCAGGTCCCATTTATGGTTCAGTTTATACTGGAGGTTTGCCCCGAATAACCCGGTACCATAGGAAGCGCTTTTTACTACCGGCTGACCATTCATTGAAAATCCGCGGCGCATGATCAGTGCCAGGCCGGCTTCCGTGTATAAGGTTATTTTCTTTGAGAGTGGTAGTTTACCGGCTACTGTCAGTCCGGCCACATTCATCCAGACAGTAATTGTTTTATTCGAGTTATTTACATTCCGGTATTCCACCCATTTCACCGGGCGCATATACGTGATCTGCGCCGATATATATTTATTAAACTCATGTCCCACCAGCACCAGCCGGACTGCCGTATGCGGCACTTTCACCGAACCAACCGTATTGCCGGGCAGCAACTGCCTGGAGGAAAAAGGATAATTGATCGAACCAATATTCACCCCGAAAAAAGTATTCTTCATGGCCGGGGAATATTGACCCCTGAAAGATTGGGCGGTTGTCTGCAGCACCATTCCCATCGCCAATACAAACAATAAAACAAAAGGGGCTAATGAACGGTTCATAAGGTTTACAGCAGTTTAATTACATTCATTTCTTCATCCAGTAACAACAAGGAGGCTCTATATCCTTTTTCAATTTTTCCAAGTTCATTCTCCAGCTGCATCACGCGGGCCGGATACAGGCTGCACATGCGGATCGCTTCCCCTGAACTCACCCCGGCAAATTGCACCAGGTTCTGCATGGCTTTGCCCATGGTCAGGGCCGATCCGCTGAGTATACCCGCGGACTCATATTTATCTCCTTTCAGTTCGTGCGGATAATGACCGCTTTCCGTATCCGTTACCGCATCGGTGATCACAAACAATCTTTCCTTCATGACGGCTTTGGCAATCCGGATCGCCGCATAATCCACATGGTGGCCGTCGGGAATAATACTGGCCATCACCTGCTCATCATCCATGGTGGCACCCACCAGTCCGGGAGCCCGGTGCTGGAGCGGACTCATCGCATTATACAAATGGGTGACAGCATGTATTCCGGATTCAAATCCCATTTTGGCCGCTGCATAACTGGCATTGCTATGGCCGGCGGAAATCACTACCCCGTACGATTGAATCAGGTGAATCAGTTCTTCGCTCACCTGCTCAGGTGCCAGCGTGATTATTTTAATAACCCCTTTGCCATATTCCAGTAGTGTACGTACCTGTTCAGCAGACGGTACATGTATCAGCTCTTCAATATGCGCGCCTCTTTTTACCGGGTTGATCCAGGGGCCTTCAATATGCAACCCCAGCACACCTGTTCCACCCTGTTTCCAGTAATCCCGTATAGCATCAACCGAACGGAAAAAGACATCATAGGTGTTGGTGGCCACCGTAGGCATGCAAAAAGCCGCGCCACCGGCACGGCAATAATCATTCAGTTTATGCAAGGAATCCGCTTCAGGATATACAGCCAGTAATTTTCCATAAGCCCCATAGATCTGCAGGTCGATAAACGCTGGAACCAGCAGGGCCTCAGGATACGTTTCAACCGCCAGGTCCGCGGGCAGGTCAGCCACCGGGAGCAGGTCCTTAATAAACCCACCCTCCGTAATCACGGCATAATTTTCCAGCCAGTTTTCGCCTGTGAAAACGCGGCCGGCCTGTATGGCACTTGGTAACAACATTCAAACCGAAAGATAATGTATAGTAGATTATCTCAGAAAGGTATTTCTGAGGATAAGAAACAAGATGCCAAGATACCAAGACGCCAAAAAAGCTACAAGAAACAAGATCCAAAGAAGTTCCAAAAAACAAAAACAAAAAAAATCAATAATCAACCCTACTAAGAAAGTTTTGTGATTTATAAATTGGAATTTATTTGAACATTGATATTTGATGCTTCTTTGGATCTTGGCATCTTGTTTCTTGGTTCTATTCTATCCCACAACAAACCGGTACCCCACCCCTTTTATAGTAATAATTTCTAAAGAAGGATCCGGTTTCAGAAACCCCCGGAGTTTAGTAATATAAACATCCAGGTTACGGCTGTTAAAAAAAGAATCATTGCCCCAGAGCAGGTTGAGGATATCCCGGCGGTCAATGATCTTATCGCGGTTTTCGTATAATAATTTCAGTAATTCACTTTCCCGGAAGGAGAGTTTTCTTTCCTCGGTACCATTGACCAGCAACTGACGGTTGAGCTGGAAACTGAACTGACCCATGGTTACCATATTACCCTGTATCTTCTGCGGTCCTTCGGCTTTTGTACGCAGCAGGTTCTGGATGCGGACAATCAGTTCTTCCATACTGAAGGGTTTGCGGATATAATCATTCCCGCCCACGGTAAATCCTTTCACCACATCATCGGTCTGGGTTTTGGCGGTCAGGAATATAATCGGGACCTCTTCATTCTGTTCCCTGATCTCATCGGCAATAGTAAATCCGTCTTTATTGGGCAGCATCACATCCAGCACACAGATATCCGGTTTGGATTTTTTAAACTGTTCCAGCACCTTGGCCCCGTCGTCTTCCATGATCACTTCATAACCCCGGCTCTCCAGGCTCTCCCTGACGATCTTTCCAAGGAAGAGTTCATCTTCCACATAAAGTACTTTTACCTTGCTCATGATGCATTCTTTGGTAGCGTGATAGTAAACCGGGTGCCTTCTCCGGCTGCAGAACTGACCGAAATCGTTCCCCTGTGCTTTTTGATTACCTGGGCCACATAACTTAATCCCAGTCCGTACCCTTTGGCATTGTGGGTATCCCCATGCGGTACCCGGAAAAACTTATCAAATATCTTTTCCTGGTATTCATCCGCTATGCCAATACCATTATCTGTAATTACCAGTTGTATTTCTTCTGCCGTTCCCTTCATATCAATATCAATCTTAGGCGCGGTTGCGGTATTCCTGTACTTGATCGCATTATCCAGCAGGTTGAACACCACACTCAGCAGGTGCAGCCGGTCGGCCTGCAGTTCTGTTTCCCCTTCATACTGTACATTAACAACAGCCTTATATTTCTCCAGCTGAAGCTTGAGTGATTCCACGACTTCAGTCACAATACCCCGCAGGTTCAGCGTTTCATATTTCAGTTCGATACCCTGGTTTTCAAACATCGACAGTTTAAGTACTTTATCCACCAGCAGGCTGAGCCGGTGCAGTTCGTTCTGTGAGATATCCAGGTATTCCTTCGTACGTTCAGGGTTATCAATCGCGTTGAAGTTCTTTAACGCTTCAATGGCCACGCCCACCGTAGCAATCGGTGTTTTCAGTTCATGGGTGATATTGCTGATAAATTCATTTTTCAAATCAGCCAGTCTGCGCTGTTTCATCAGGTTCTTATACATAACCACAAATGCCAGGATCGTAATCCCCAATAATAGAATGGAAAACAGGATGGGTTGCGCGATACGGCGGATGAGGTAAGGAAAGGTATTACCCAGCTGCAGGGTATAGGAAACCGGGTGCGCCAGTCCGATCGTCACGGTACTGAATTTCGGATTCTCGGATTCTTCCATTTTTTCCTTCCGGGTAATGTTGTAGGGGATGTCCAGTTTTTGTTTCTTCAAAGCCAGGAAATAAGCCGAATCAATTTCTTTGATCCTTAATGTATCCTGCAGGGAGTCCACCCCGTAAAGAAAATTAAACATGTGGTTTCCCGGGCCGGGGGGGCGGGCCGGAAAGGCCATATCCAGTTTCAGCGAGTCATGATCGTCTGAAAATGTTGAATTGGCCTCCATGGAAATCATCACTCCCTTGTTGGGTTTTGCCAGGCCCTGGCGTAAAGAGTCGTTCAGTTTTTCGCGGATCACATTGATGGTGGAGACCATCCCTTCCCGGGGTCTGAAACGCAGGTTGCGTCTTCCATCATTCCTGACCAGGATCCGGACCCCGTCTTTTCCCGTACTGTCAAAGCTGACTCCATCGAGATTCAGCTTGGCTACCTGTAAACGCATCACCGACTCCCTGAAAATCATTTCTGCCTTTACCTCCAGTGCTTTTCGTTCCCGGTCATAGTTCTGCTGCAACCAGTAAAACTGGAAAGCGGCAATCCCCAGGATGGAAATCAGCATCAGGATGGGGTCTGGTATGATCCGGCGGCGTTTCATGACTAAGCAAAAGTAGTCAATCCACCCGGGCAGCTCAAGCCTGTTAACCTTTATTAACCTTAAAAAAAGGTCGGTTAACCTCCGCTTTTATAGCTTTGGCTCAAATATGAAACACATGAAAAAATACCTGTTGGCCGGATTTGGTTTGTGCATCGCTGCCTTTTCCGCAACTGCCCAGCAAAACCAGGGAAAAGTAACTTACACCCGAACTGTGAAACTGCAAATGAGCTTTGCCGGAATGCCCGGAGGCATGGAACACCAACTCCCCAGCAGCCGTACCGATAAATATGAACTGGTATTTGGGAATAACCAGTCACTCTGGAAACAGGGCGAACAGGAACAGGAGGAAGAGCCAGCCATGGGAGGCGAAGGCATGCAGATCCGGATGGTGGTGGCCGGCAGCAACGATGTGTTGTACAGCAATTTTGATAAAAGCCGCAAAGTGGAAAAGCGGGAGATGTTTGACAGGACTTTTATTGTGGATGATACCATTACCAAACTGAAATGGAAAATGACAGGTGAGTCCAAAACGATCCTGGATCACAATTGTATGAAAGCGGAAGCCGTGCGTATCAGCAAACGCATGACCATGAATATGGACAACGGCAAAATGGAAAGAAAGGAAATTGATGATACCGCAAAAGTCCAGGCCTGGTTTGCCATGGATATTCCTGTATCCGCTGGTCCTTCTGAGTTCCAGGGCCAGTTACCCGGTCTCATACTTGAACTGGATGTACGGAATGGTGACCAGGTATACAAAGCCACTTCCCTGACAGATAAAGCCGACCTGTCTGTGATCAAAGAACCCACCGGCAAGAAAAAATATACCCAGGAAGAGTTTAAAAAAGAACGGGATAAAATGCTGGAGGAAATGAACCAGAATAATGGTGGTGGCAACCGCAGGGTAATCCGGATGAATTAACCTCGTATCAAAACAATAATAAAAAGGTTGTCCCGCACCAGTGACAACCTTTTTTTTGTTCCGGCTGCCACTGGTATTTCGATCGAAGCGAGAAATCCTGTATTTTTTCTCTCTCCCCTTACAGCCCTTCATTCCTGAGTTTATCGAAGGGAAGTGAGGAACCTTGTATTTATGCAAGGTGACATAAC
>CAZFLL010000016.1:28885-49862 GCA_964519865.1 uncultured Chitinophaga sp.
GAAAAAGGCTAAATTTGAAAGAACCAACGAACCTTCCTGATGAAGCAATTCTTACGAAAAATCATAGACGTTAGTTCCAGGGTTCCCCAGGCTTCAGCGGCTGACAGTGGAAATAAGATCTCCCCATATAAATATGCCAAATCATACCGGGAGCTTACCATCACTGCCCGCCGGCTGGTAAGAGACCTGTTATTGATGACCGCCGGGGTATTCTCAGCCGCCTTTGGCTTTAAAGGGTTCCTGCTGACCAATGAGTTCATCGACGGTGGAGCCACCGGTATTTCCCTGCTGATCTCCTTCCTGACCAAGATTCCGCTCTACCTACTGATCATCACCGTTAATATTCCCTTTATCATCCTGGGGTATAAAACCATGGGAAGGGCTTTTGCCATAAAAACCATGATCGCCATCGGTGCCCTGGCCCTGGTACTGGCCACAGTGAAATTCCCCAATGTTACCAACGACAACCTGCTGGTGGCGATATTCGGGGGGTTCTTTCTCGGGGCCGGTATTGGACTCACAGTAAGAGGCGGCGCCGTGATCGACGGGACTGAAATCCTCGCCATCTACCTGAGCCGCAAACTGGGTACCACAATCGGCGACATTATTATCCTGATCAATGTGTTGATCTTTTCCGCTGCGGCCTATTTCCTGTCCATCGAGATCGCCCTCTATTCCATGATCACCTACCTGGCAGCTTCCAAGACCCTGGATTTTATCATTGAGGGTATTGAAGAATATATCGGCGTGACCATCATTTCCTCACACAGCGACGAGATCCGAGAAATGATCATCAATAAACTGGGCCGGGGCGTAACAGTTTACACCGGTAAAAGAGGGTATGGCAAAAAAGGAGAAACCCGTGACACCGATATTATCTATACGGTGATCACCCGGCTTGAGATCAATAAACTGAATACAGAGATTGAAAAGATAGAACCGGACGCTTTTGTGGTGATGAGCAGTGTAAAAGATACCAAGGGAGGGATGATCAAAAAGAGACCTTTAAATCATTAATGTGATATGAATATCCAGGCTGCTTTCGCGGAGCGGGTTAAAAAAATAGTGCAGGAAGATCCTTCTGTAACAGGCCTGGCCGTGGCCGGTTCCTGGATCAGCAATGAAATGGATGAATTCTCCGACCTCGACCTGGTGCTGGTAACCAAATATAAAATTGCCGGGAATAAAGATAAGATGCTGGAAACAGCCCGTCGCTTTGGGGACCTGGTATCCGGATTCACCGGCGAACATGTAGGTGAACCAAGGGTACTGATCTGTCTCTATGACAATCCGCTCTTACATGTCGATATTAAATTCCTTACTCCGGACGAATTCAAAGACCGGATCGAAAATCCGGTAATCCTTTTTGAACGGGAAGGCCAGCTCAGCAAGATCATTCATTCCACCACCGCCAGCTGGCCACAACCGGATTTCCAGTGGATCGAAGACCGATTCTGGACCTGGATCCATTATGCAGCTTTAAAAATCGGGCGGGGCGAACTGATGGAGGCCTATGATTTTCTTTCCTTCCTGCGGATGACAGTGCTTTCGCCCCTGTTGCAGGTAAAAAACAACCGCAATGCCCGCGGGCTTCGCAAAGTGGAAACCGAATTAAGTGCCTCTGATCTGGAAAACCTGAAGATCACCATTGCCCAATACAACCGGGCATCCATCCTGAAAGCCCTGGACAATACCATCAGTATTTATAAAAACCTGCGGCGAAAACTGTACGATGATAAAATTGTAGTGCAAAGCCGTGCGGAAAAACTGAGTACCACCTATCTCAAAGAAATAGCTATGCGAGGCTTGTAGCTGCTATGCGAGGCATCCTGCCTCGCATGCTATCTCGCTATCACCCTCACTCCCCCACCACTACCCGCATTATTCAACCCCGTCTTACTCAGACTATACGTAAAACTCAGCATAAAGAACTGGCGCAGGGTCAGCACCCTGGAATCCTCGATAAAACTATTGCTGGTATTGCGGCTGATCCCCACATTGCGGTTCAGCAGGTCACGGGCCGATAATTTAAGCTCTCCCCGGTTGAAGCGCAGCATCTGTTTGCTGATACTGGCATTCCATAAAGGCACTTTTAAATTAAATCCGGCTGCCCGCTGGCTGTTGACGGTATAGGTAAAATCAGTACTGAAGAAAAAACCTTTGGGTAATTCCCAATCCACCGAAGCTGAATACTCCTGCGATAAATAATTGTTATCCGACCCGGTCTGCAGTGAATACCTGGTATTATTATGATTCAGGGCAGTACCAACAGCCAGGTTCAGTTTCTCTGTCGGACTCATATCCAACCGCAGTTCAGGGCCCACGCTCAGCACACTGATCCTGTTTTCTTTGACCGACCCATTGAGTGTATTAACCAGCTGCTTTCCCCGGTTATATCCTGTGTTTGCGCTTAACTCCAATGTGCCTTTCAGGAAACGGACCGGCCGGCTGTAACTGAAATTGCTGTTCAGGTTATAAACCCCGTTTACATTGACGGGTTTTGTTTTCCTCACCCCGGTCTGCTGGTTCACCGAATCGGAATTCACTATCTTATTCTGTGTGGCCTGCATCCGCAGGAATAAAAACAGGTTTTTATTTTTATAGGGACTCACCAATGCCAGGTTGGCCTGCAGGTTATGATTGAACTCCTGTTTCAGATCAGGATTGCCTTCCCGTATGTTAAGCGGGTTGCTTACATCCGGTACCGGTTGCAACTGTGTCATGGAAGGCTGGTTGGTATTCGTATTGTAGGTGACTGATACATTTTTAAACCGGGTAAAATTATACTGGAACCGTGCGGTCGGAAGCAGATTCTGAAACCGCTTACTGATCAGCGAATCCTTGTTGCCACTGATGATACGGCCATCCAGGTCGGCCTGCTGCCAGTTTACACCCAGTGAAAAATTGTATTTCTTCTGCTGGTTCCTGATCCTTAAGCCGGCATTGGTAAATCCATAACTGTTTTCAAAATCATTGCTGAGCAGTGTATTGCGCTGATCATACTTCCCGTTGTTCTTGTTGTAATCATAGGTTAGTTTCTCCGACAGGTTCCGTGTATCGCTCTGCCCGAGGCTCAGTTCCATCAGTGTTCTTCTTCCAAGCGGTTCCGTATAAACCGCCCGGGCGGTATATCCTTTCAGACTACCCGTGCTGCTGCTTTGCTGGTTCAGGGTGTCTTTTCGAAGCAGGCTGCCATTCGGTTGAAAAAAACTATTGATGGAAGAGAGACTGCCATCCCCGTCTGTTTCATTCAGGCTGGTCTGCAGGCTCAGGGAAAATGTTCTTCCCTTCCGGGCAAACTTATGCCGCCAGGCGATTTCGTTCCGGAAATTATAGCCCTTGCTGTTGCTGGTTGTATTACTGAAACCCTCATTGATCCGGGCCAGTTGTTCAGACAAGGTCCTGTAATCCGTGTTTGACCGGTTGGTTGTCTGCTGGTAACTGAAGGAAGGAATCACCCGGATCGAATTCATGGAGTCCAGCTGGTAGAGCAGGTTGAGATTGAGCCGGTGGGTATTGTTCAGGTTGTCGGCGTAGGTATTGGAATTATAAAACGATGTATCCGGTAAAATATATTGTCGCTGGATATGGCTCTCGTTGGTGGGGTTATAGCGGTTGTAAAAATAATTGCTCTGCAGATCGAGTTTGGTACCGATAATATTATTGTAGTTCAGCCCGCTGCCCCAGGCTGTATTGATTCCGCTGTTGCGGTTACCGCCATTGATGCCCATGGCCGATGCATCATCCGCCGATAAATTGATATTAATGTTTCCGCCGCCGCCCCGCTGCATCCGGGCCAGTTCGCCGGTAAAATTGAGGATATCCATAAAGGAGAAACCTTCCGCATTGGTATTGTTGCCCATACCAATGGCCGAAAACTGGCGGGCCCCTTTAAATGAGTTGATATTAAATTTCCCCTCATAGCGTTCCTTGTTCCCACCACCGGCACTCACTTTACCAAACAACCCTTTCTTTTTATCCTTCTTCAGTTTCAGGTTAATGGTCTTTTCATAATTACCATCCTCAAAGCCGGTCAGCTGGGCCTGGTCACTCTGTTTATCATACACCTGCACTTTATCCACGGCATCTGCCGGCAGGTTTTTGGTGGCCATTTTAGGATCATCCCCGAAAAACTCCTTGCCATCCACCAGCACCTTACTCACTTTCTCTCCCTGCGCTTTAATGGTACCATCCTTTTCCACTTTTACACCGGGGAGCTTTTTGAGCAGCTGTTCCACGCTGGCATTGGGGGCTGTTTTAAAGGATCCCGCATTATACTGGATCGTATCGTTGATCAGGGTGATCGGGGGCGCCTCATTGGCCAGCACCACTTCCGCCAACACCTTGGTCTTATCATTCATTATCACATTACCCAGGTCCGGATTCTTAATCGAATCGCTGATCGAAAAGTATTTATTGCTGTTATGATAGCTGACATGCGTGATCAGTAACCGGTACTCTCCGTTGGCCAGTCCGGTGATTTCAAAGCGGCCATCCGGGCCGGTCATGGTAAACGTAACCAGGGAAGAATCTTTTTTCTCCAGCACCGTAATGGTGGCCGCCCCCACATTCTGCTTGCTGATTGTGTCAAAGGCAACGCCTTTCACACTGCCGTTCTTCTGGGCCTGCAGCGATAACTGGATAAAGAGTAACAGTAAAAAGGTAAAAATCTTTCTCATGGCTTCTGGTTTCTGCCACGAAAATAAACGGCTCGTCTGTATAAATGGGTTAACCGGACTGGGTTTAAGGTTAATTATGGTTAATGAATAGTTCTAAGGAGGGGCTGTTTCTGCCATCGGGCAACTGAAATCTGACAACTTTACAAGCTGCGAGTTGCGAGCTACTAGCCGCGAGCAGATTCCGTAAAAAGAGTAACTGCACGATATTTTAGATTAGCCATCTTAGTACGGGCTGTTGACTGCCGACTCCCGACTACTAACTACGAACTACTCTTCCGTTCTCCCCTGCTCCCCATCCTCTCTCTCCTTATCATACACCAGCACTTTCACCTGCCAGTCCATGGGCGCTTTGTATTGCAGGGTCAGCTCCACTTTTACTTTTTTAATATCCGGTGCGGTGGGTTCAAAGGCAAAAAAGATGGAGTTGAATTTATTTTCCTCAGCCGGATTCTCATAGCTGCCGCGGATCCTGAAATGGTCCTTACCAAGTGTGACACCCAGGTTATTGAGCTGGTTAAAATAGGATTTATATTTTTTCTTCGCGTCTTCAAAATCATCGGAGGTAAACATGACCGCTTCCCAGCTGACCACTCCTTCTCTTTTGGAGGAATAACGGATTATCGTGGCTTCCTCGGCTCCATTGACTTTCAGGTTACAAAAATATTCAGTGGTTTGCTCGTGCTGCGCTTTCATTTCACCCATCAGGTGTATAAACCGGCTGGGATAATCCTCTATCACTTTTTTTAAATCGGCTGTAAAGCCATTGGCAACCGGGAGTTTAATTTGTGCCGGTACCAGGACCGGCATTGCCGCGAGCATCGTAAATATCACAAGTATTTTTACTGTTTTTTTCATCTGTACTGGATTTAACGGGTTCATAACAGACCCCAATATTATTAAATTTTACTTTTATTACATACTTTTAAAGTCAACCTGATCGTTAAACCCTGAGTAAACAAATCCTGTATGAAAAACAAACACCTCGTTCATTACCATGAATCCGCCCGGATTTACCGTAATTATTACAAACCCTCCTTTAATATTTTCCGTTTGCTGAAATCAGTACTGGCCATTGTTATTTCCGGTGGCAACCCGGCGGCATCCGAAGGTTACAGGAGACCCTGATCACTTCTTTACTAACCCCTACTATAATTAAAAGAGCTGTTTCAATTGTGAAACAGCTCTTTTTTTTCAACTTGTCATCCCGACGAAGGAGGGACCTTATATTTTTTCCCGCTTGCACGGGCTTGTCATTTTTTAAAACATCCTCACATCTCTTGTATTCCTTTCCATCATCCGGTTCATACCAGGAGGCATTCCCTGCATTCCCTGTTGCTGGGTCTTACCGCCCATGCGGTTCAGGTTAAACAGGAAGCTGACCATAAAATAACGTTTCAGCACCATGCTGCGGGTATCTTCCACATAGTTGAGCGTGGTGGTACGGGAAATAGCCTGGTTCTGATTCAGCAGGTCACGAACAGAAAACTTCAGTTCCCCGTTCTTATTCTTGAATAACTGCTTGCTGAAACTGGCATTCCATACGGGAATGGTCTGGTTATATCCGGCTGCACGCCCCGTATTCATCAGGATATTAAAATCAGTGGACAGAATAAAGTTCTTAGGGAATGTATACGCAATATCACCGGAGTAATTATGGGTATAATAATCTTCATTCTGGCTGGTGTTCACCGAGTATTTCACGGTATTATAGGCGAGATTCGCCTTCACCCCGAAATCAATCTTTTCCTTATTGATGTTTATACCAACACCCTGGTTAACGGTGAACATCCTGGTGATATTCTTTACACTGTTGAGCAAACTGATATCCTGGGTATAATTCATGTTATTGGTCACATTCACACTGGAACCTTTCAGCTTGGGATTGCGGAAGGGAAGACCCAGGGTAACAAAGGTCGATCCGCTGAAATAACCATCCATATTTTCATAGGTGGTAATGGTCCGGCGGCCGGCATAGGTGATGTTGTTGATGATTTTATTATCGGTGGTGGAGAAGTTGATATTGGCCGCAATAAACTTCATCGTCAGCATATTGAATGTATTAAACCCGAGGTTGAAATTGTGGTTGAATTCCTGGTTCAGGTTGGGATTACCAATCCGCAGGTTCAGCGTATCAGTAGCATCCGGTACATTCTGCAATTGGGAAATCGAAGGCTGGTTCGTACGTCCGTTATACCGGAACCTCAGGTTCTTGCTCCTGGAAGGCGTGTAATTGAAATTCGCCGTTGGGAAAAGGTTGGTATAGGTCTGGGTGGTATAGAAGGTTTTATTACTGTCAGCCCGGAAGCTTGAGTTGTCAAGCGAGGATTGCTGCACACCCACCCCAAACTGGTAGTTGTATTTTGTATTCTGCACGCGGAAATTGATACCGGCACGATGCGCTTCGAAAACGTTTCTGAAATCATTGGTCTGGCGCAGGTTTATATAATCATACTTCCCTGAGTTATCATTGAAATTATAGGTCTTCCTGTTTGATTCGTTTACATTCTTTGTATACGCGTAATTGATCTCCACCAGTTTGTTCAGTCCGATCGGTTCCGTATAGGAGGTACTGATTACATTATTATTGGTCGTAGTCTTTTGTGTGTAATTCTGGTTCTGAAGATAGGTGGAGTCCAGGCTGCCGTCTGACAGGTAAAACCGGTTGCTGGAATAAGTCAGTCCGTCACTTTCACTATTGCCTATTGTGTTGTTCAGACCCAGGGTCAGGGTCCGGCCGGTTTTTTTGAATTTATGGCGGAACAACAGGTTGTTGCCCAGGTTAAACCCGTCGCGGCTGTTGGTGTTTTGTGTCTGTCCGCGGACTGCAAGATACTGCTTCAGTGGGGTGATGGATTCTGTAAGGGTGCTATCCAGGCTGAAGTTCTCTGAATGCTGAAAGGTCAGTGAGGGTGTATACAGGATAGAATTCATTGAATCTATCGCATATTCAAACCGCAGGTTGAACCGGTGATTCTGATTCAGGTTATTTGACTCAGAGACGGTTGACCTGGCTGCTGTTGAGTCATTGGCAAAAAATGTTTTACGGAAAGTGCTCTGTTCCTGCATCGGCTTTGTGGTGGAAAAGAAATAACTGCCCGAAATTTTAATTTTTTTACCCCACTCATCCGAATAGTTGATACCCGCCGCTGTGGATTTGGTGATACCGGTACTATTACCGCCAAAATTGAGGCCACCAAAGTTCATACCACCACCACCACCGCCGCCGCCACGTCCGCCACCACCGCCGCCGGCAAGTGCACTAAAGCCACCCATTGAGCTGATGATATCAGAAAATGAGAATCCCTGTTTATTGATATTATTGGAATTAAACAGGAGTGAAATACGTTGCGGACCGGTGAATTTATTGACGCTGAAGTTCGCTTCATAACGCTTATCGGATCCATATCCCACAGTGGATCTGCCGAAATATCCTTTATTGCGGTCTTTCTTTAATTTAATATTGATGGTCTTGCTGCGGCTGCCGTCATCTACCTTGGTAAACTTGGCCTGGTCGCTCATATCATCAAATACCTGCACGCTTTCAATCATATCGGCAGTCAGGTTTTTGGTTGCCAGTTTGGGATCAGTACCAAAAAACTCCTTACCATCCACCAATACTTTCTGCACCTGTTCGCCCTGCGCTTTCACGGTTCCTTCCTTATCCACTTCCATTCCCGGAATCTTTTTCAATAAATCCTCCAGGGTGGCATTGGGCTGTGTTTTGAAGCCACTGGTGTTAAACTGGACCGTATCATTCTTCACCTGGATAGGTGATTCGGTCGTGATCGTAACCCCTTCCAGCATTTTATAGTCCTTTTGGGCAGATACAGTTCCCAGGTCGATCAGTTTTGCTGTTTCTGTTATAGATACTTTTTTCTTAATCTCTTCGTATCCCTTACTGGTAATAACCAGGCGGTAATCGCCGGCCACAAGGCCTTTTACTTCAAAAACACCCAGTTTATTGGATAGGGAAAAATTGGCGAGGGAGGAGTCTTTTGCGTATAAAACCGTTACCGTGGCATCCGCAATAGGTTGTTTTGCAGTGGTATCCACCAGTTTTCCTTTAATACTACCATCCGCTTTCTGTGCCTGGGCTGCAGTTATTCCTGCAATAAAAATTAGGAATAAGGTAAAAATCTTCTTCATAATCAGCTTAATAAGTGTACGAAAATAGACGTAAGCACGGCTGCTAACCTTCGCTGCGGCACGTCATTTTTACAAAATTGGGGGTGAAATGGACGATTGAGCCGATGAACGGTTTAACTGAAGAGGTATTCGACATCCTCCCGGGTCAGCGTCTTCACAAATGAAGCGTCATCGGAAATGATATCCTTGGCCAGGGCTCTCTTCTTTTCCTGCAATTGCAGGATCTTATCTTCAATCGTATCCTTACAGATCATCCGGTAGGCAAAAATATTCTTGGTTTGCCCGATACGGTGTGTCCGGTCAATCGCTTGCTGCTCAACGGCCGGGTTCCACCAGGGATCCACGATATAGACATAATCCGCCGCGGTGAGGTTCAATCCGACACCACCCGCTTTAAGCGAAATCAGGAACACCCGAACCTCTTCATTGTTCTGGAAACTCTGAATGGCTTTCTCCCGGTCTGGTGCTGAAGTACTTCCATCAAAATATTCATACTTGATACCCAGTTCGGTCAGCTTGGCCCTGATCAGGGCCAGCATTCCCAGGAACTGGGAGAAAATAAGGGCTTTGTGATTACTCATATCCTCGCTCAGCTCACGGGCCAGTTCATCCAGTTTGATCGAGTGGTTCTCGAATTTTTCCTGTTCATTCAGGATCGCCGGTGAGTCACAGATCTGCCGCAGCTTCATCAATCCCTGCAGGATCGTTAACTGTGACTTCTGGATACCCTGTGTTTCAATAGTGCCCAGTATCTGGTTGCGGAAATCATTCCGGTACGCGTCGTAAATACTGCGTTGCTCATCTTCCATTTCACAGAAGAGAATCATCTCCTGTTTCTCCGGAAGATCGCGGGCCACCTGCTCCTTGGTACGACGGAGAATGAACGGGTATAATATTTTACGCAGGTGATCCTTACGGTCCTGCTCGCCAAATTTATCAATCGGTATGGCAAATTCCTGGCGGAAAAATTCCATTGTGCCCAGCATACCGGGATTCAGGAAATTCATCTGCGCGAAAATATCAAAGGTATTATTCTGCAGCGGCGTACCACTCATACACAGGCGGTGCTTTGCATTCAGCAAGCAGGCCGCCTTGGTAACCTTGCTCGACGGATTCTTGATCGCCTGCGATTCATCGAGTATCACATAATCAAAATCCACACTCATCAGCAGTTTGATATCACTCCGCAAGGTGCCATAGGTCGTAATCGTTACATCATGATCTGTCAGTTCTTCTTTTACCCGGGTACGCAACGCCCCGTGGTGAATACGGTAAGTCAGTGAAGGGGTGAATTTGCGGATCTCATTTTCCCAGTTATAGATCAGGGTGGTGGGACAAACCACCAGGGCCTTCAGCCGGCCCTCATCCTTTTTGAAAAATTCCATGAAGGAAAGCGCCTGTACCGTTTTACCAAGACCCATATCATCGGCCAGGATGCCGCCCCATTTAATATCTTTCAGGTAATTGAGCCACTGGTAACCGGCTACCTGGTAGGGCCGGAGTATCGGCTTCAGTTTACTGGAGGGTTCGATCTCTTTGATCTTATTGAATTCCCTTAATTTTTCGTACTTCTCTTCCAGCCTGACCACCAGTTCCTCTTCATCGCGCGTTTCGTATAATTCATCCACCACACTCAGGTGATAGCGGGATAATTTCAGTGAGTCGGTTTTACCCTCTCCCACCCGGAACAGCAATGAGTATTTTTTCAGCCACTCTTCAGGGAGGATACCAAGGGTGCCATCACTGAGGTGTACAAACTGTTGTTTATTGGCCAGGGCCCTTTTCACTTCGGCCACCGTTACTTTCTGGTCGCCGAATAAAATATCCACTTTGGCATCAAACCAGTCGGTATTGCTGCTGATAAAGATTTTGGTTTGCGGTTTGGCCGTATTGAAGCGGAAATTCTTCAGCGCTTCAAAACCAAACACCGGCGTCTTGTTCTCCTTCATGGCATCCACGAAAAGGAAGAACCAGTTATTCTTCAGTACATCGGAGCCCTTCAGGGCCAGGGTGGCCGAATCTTCATTGTATACAAAATTGGAATGCAGGTTCTGTAATGACTGGATAAACTCATTCTCCTTTTCCCGGTTACGGTGTACCACCAGCACTTTGTCGGCCTGCGGTACGATCACTTCATCCCGGTCCCTTGCTTTTGTTTCATATCCTTTATAAGAGAAGGAGGGCTGGAACACCAGGTACTCCCCTTTTTCCATCAGGAATAATTTTACATCGGGGTTGCCATCCTTGACTTCCTGGATCAGGGCTTTATCAAAATCCACCTTGTGTTCTTTGGCCAGGGGCATGACAAACTTCAGGAGGGTTTCCTGCCAGTCGGCAGCGGAAACACTCATTTTTCCTGTTGGCAGGAATTTCTCTACCAGGTGAATCACATCATTGCTTTGCCAGAGATGTGCCTGGTTGTTGTATAAAAAGAATAAAGGTGTTTCTGCTTCATTGTCCCCGAGGTCAAATTCCAGCGGACCCGCTTTCACCCGGCATTGAATACTGTAATGCGAATTTTTCCGGATAATAAAATGGGGTTGCGCGTTATCCGATTGCAGCTGCAATGGTTCAAGGTTCGCTGTTTTGAACGCTTTGCCACCGGGCAGTAAATACACAAAGGGATTACCGGTACAATCGATAAAGAGTTTCTTCAGCTTAGGCAGCAGGTATTCTGCCATCAGCTCTTTTGTTTCATCCGGCAGGTCATCTTCTTCCTGGTGAATAATATTTTCCCAGATACCGGAGAAGGGCGAGTTCCGGCTGATATATTTATTGATCTCCGCATCCTGCAGTTTGCGCAGCATGGTCAGGAGTTCACGATCACCTTCGGGCAGCTGATCTGTATTTACATAACGGCTGATATCTGTTTTTTCCACTTTGCCGGCAAACCCATCCTGGCTGGCATTGGGTTCCCCGATCACCACATCCACGGTAAACTTCGGATAGGTCTTCTTACTGAAGTTAAACACCACTCCTAAGCGTTGTGAAGGTTCCGGTTCGGCTTCCTCCGCCATCGTTGGCTTAACCTCTTCCCGTTCTTTTTCTTTTTGTGGAAGTAATACGGGGCGGTTGGGTGCGGCTACCGGTGCCACCCTTTTTATGGAAGGGTTCAATACCCGTAAAAAGGGTTTACCGTCTTTATAGGCAAATTCAAATTTTCCTTTCAGGTCATCCTCCAGGGAATAGCCATAGGCTTCCAGCAGTTTATTCTTCTCCTTATCCCAGTTACGGATGCTGTCAAAATAATTGGCCCCATGCGCATTGAGCAACTGGAGCAGCACAATCATCTTGGGCAGGCAGAGCGGATGGTTTTCATCTTCATAATCACAGCTCGTATCAAAATTCCGCTCTTCATTTTTGCGGATGATCACTTTATAGGATTTCCCGTCCAGGTTCACGGTAGCTTTCACGGTTTCATTCTCGGCATGTTCAATAGCGGCTTTCTGTGTGCGCAGGAAAGTTTCCGCATCTATAAATGTTTCCGGTGAACAAAGCAGGCGCAGGGTCTTCAGGTCAATCGTCTTCATCTTCGCCACGGTGTGACGCTGATCATATTTCACATTGTCGGCCTGCAGGTGGCCACGGTCGATCAGTTCCTGCAACTGGAAAAGGGCTGCTGCTTCATGACGGCAGATATCGCCCAGGTTATAGGGACAGGCACAACGGAGTGAAGTGCCCTTGGGGTCTTTGAATTTCTGGATATATACTTTGTAATACGTGGAATAACTGTCATCCTTGACGCGGAAGACAGCAGATCCGAAGAGATCATCATACTCCACCAGCTCCACAAAGCCTATCGCATGGATTTTTTTTCCACGACGGATCACTTCATCTGTTCCATGGGTATATATGTACTTAATAAGGTGCGGTAACGCCATTCTTTTAAAAAGTTTAGAGTTTGGGGTTTGTCGTTCAGATGGCTTTTTTTCTGATTAAAATCATCCCGACCCTGACCCGACTCTGGTTGGGGCAATCGGCAAATCTAAATGAATCTGATGCGGATTTCCTTGGGAAATGGCCGAAATAATAAATTAATTTTTTTTCGGATTTATCCCCGGAAAATGAAGTATCTTAGATGCCTTTTTTTATTTCGCTATCAGCTTGCCTTCGGTATATACCGGCAGTATATTAGCAATGTCGGGCGTCAGGCAAAAGTTGATATCCTCAATCAGTCCGAAGCGCTCCACCAGGCGGTGGTAGTGCGTAAGCTTCGGGGCAAAATCCGTCAGTTTATTTTTATACTTCACGTACATGGTTTCAGCCATCAGAGAACTGTCGCAATGCACGGTGAATTGTTTGGCCAGCCGGTGAATCACCGCTCCGGCAAACAAGGTGTCCTCCAGGTTGAACCGGTCTTTCCATCCCGCGCAACCCAGCACCACATTTTTATTTTCCTGTTGTAAAAAATCACAGACCGCGCTCAGGTTGGGAAAGGAACCGGATACAATTGTATCTGCATTCCGGTCCAGGGCCATCTGCAGTAAACGCGTGCCATTGGTGGTGGTCAGCACCAGTGTTTTGTTTTCAATAAATTCCCGGTTGTATTCCAGCGGCGAATTGCCATGTTGTAATCCTTCCGCGATCATACCATCCCGTTCACCGGCGGCAATGCCATCAATATTGCGGCTGATCTCAATGGCCTTGGGCACAGAATCCACCGGGATCACACATTTGGCGCCGTTGTACAAGGCAGAAGCGATAGTAGATGTGGCACGGAAAACATCAATGATCACCACCACGCTGTTGCTCAGATCGTACAGGTGTAATAAAGCCGGGGAGATCGATGTATGCAGGGAAGGTTTATTGCTCATAACAGGATGCAAAAATAATGCAAGCGGGTCTAATAACCGGGGTTACTTAATCAGCAGTTTCCTCCACTTATTACTCTCCGCATAATCACGGATCGTTTTATTGCGCTGCTCCAGTAATTTTTTCATGTAGTTGGTCAGGTAAAGGGCATTGAACCATCTGCCCAGCACGCCATAGGGTGTTTCAAAATGCAGGAGGTCGATCACAATTGTACCATTATCGCAAGGTTTGAAGTAATGTTCGTGCTTCATCATTTTAAAATCGCCCTGCATCTGCTCATCAATAAACATCTCTCCTCTTTTCAGCTCGGTGATCTTTACCCGCATCAGTCTTTCCTTGAACAAATGCCGGGCCTTCCAGGTAACGGTCTCTTCCTTTTCAATCAGTCCAAAACGGATACCAGCCACGGCTTCCTCTTTATACTCCGACATGGATTCCTTGTGCAGGCCGATATGACGGCTGAGGTCAAAGACCACATTGTAAGGGGCGGCAATAAAAGTGGTAAGATGGATCGTTGGCATGACAATGAAGTGTTTTATACAATACCCGGCGGTAAAATACAGGTTTCCTCATCTGATGCAAAAACAGGACCACGGTTTATGCGGAAAAAGGAATCTTCGACACTTTGGCCTGCAGGAGTTTTTCCCTCACCTGGATGTAAATCGTCGCATCAATTCCCGCAAAATCAGGGCGTACATATCCCATCCCGATGGCCTTACCCAGGCTCGGGGATTGGGTACCGGAAGTTACCACTCCCAGTAAATTACCTGCGGCATCTTTGATCTCATACCCGTGCCGGGGAATTCCCTTATCCACCATCTCAAAACCAACCAGTTTACGGCTGACTCCTTCTGCTTTTTGCTTCGCAAAAACGTCTTTAGAAGTAAAGTCTTTGGTAAACTTGGTGATCCAGCCCAGTCCGGCTTCAATGGGTGAAGTGGTGTCGTCAATATCATTTCCGTATAAGCAAAAGCCCATTTCAAGGCGCAGGGTATCCCGGGCACCCAGTCCGATGGGTTTTAATCCCTGTGGTGTACCGGCGGCAAAAATGGCCTCCCATATTTTATCCGCAGCCCCGTCCTTATCTTCAAAATAGATCTCCACCCCGCCGGCGCCGGTATAACCCGTGGCGCTGATCAGTACGTTCTCCACTCCGGCAAATACGCCTTTTACAAACGTGTAGTATTTGAGGTTGATGATATCCAGTTCGGTCAGCGGCTGCAGGATCTTCGTGGCATTGGGACCCTGGATGGCCAGCAGGCAGGTCTTTTCGGAAATATTGTGCATTTCCACATTAGCCGTATTGTGCTTTGTTATCCAGTTCCAGTCTTTTTCTATATTGGAAGCATTCACTACCAGCATGTACACGTTGTTTTCCTCCACACAGTATACCAGCAAATCGTCCACGATACCGCCTTCCGCATTCGGCAGGCAACTATACTGAGCCTGCCCGTTTTTCAGCTTGGAGGCGTCATTGCTGGTTACGCGCTGGATCAGGTCCAGGGCCTTTTCGCCCTTCAACATAAACTCACCCATATGGCTTACATCAAACACACCGGCATTTTTACGGACCGCGGCATGTTCATCGTTGATACCGGTATAAGAAATCGGCATATTATAGCCCGCAAAGGGGGCCATTTTAGCGCCAAGTGCAATATGTTTCTGGGTAAATGGGGTGTTTTTTACAGACATGGTTTGAACTTAAAAGTCAGCAAAGTTAAGCGAATATGTGTTAGTCTTTATAACAGAAAGACTCCCCGGTGGGGGAGTCTTCCGGCAGACCCGACTTCATAGGTCTGCCAACCATCCCGTGAACGGGACTTCAACCTCGGTGCTGATTCGTTTATAATACAAGGGAACTGACCGGTGAGGGTATTCCCACAATATCGCCTTCCATCCGGGCGTCTTTCTTTTTCTTAAGCATGGTCACGGGCTTGCCGGCTTTTGCTTTTTCTTCCAGTTCTTTTATTTTACGTTCACCTTCTTCACGGATTCTTTTTTTCTCTTCTTCCAGTTGCTGGCGGGCATCCTCAGCCGGATCATTGGCCGGTTCTACCGTATCCTTACTGTTATACCGGTAATTGCTGGTATTACCACGCCTGGGCTCAACGCTGGATTGTTTCACCCCATCCTGTTGCAGTTTGCCATCAATACCCATGATATAATCCACCCCGGTTAAGAAAGAAAACTCATAATCATTATCTACAGAAAAGCCTGCATTGCGGCGGTTCCGGCGATTGACAGTAACACGGCCAATGTTCAGTTTCTCTGTTACAGAGGGATCAAAACGTATCTTTTTTCCTTTCGGTACCTGTATCAGGACACCCACCTGCTGTATTCTGTATTTACTTTTCTTTCCAATCGAATAACCGTTGGCCAGGTCGAGCAGGCTGTCCTGCTGCAGTACTTCATAACTATACTCTGAAGCGCGTAACCGGGCCTCCTCATCGGTACGTCCATTCGCAGAGCGACGGACCGTTACATGATACAGGGAGTCGGTTGAAGCCGTCACATCAAACCAGATATTGGCCAGGCGCATGCTGTCACCGGTAAAATCCCATCCGCTGATATCCCCATCTATCCATCCATAATTTCCGGTATACTCTATTTCAGGCTGGGAAACAGTTACTACCAGTTTGCCTTTTGCCGGAGACATCACATTCAGGTCTTTATCGATCACCTGTGCGCGGCTGAAATCGCGGCCCATGCTGGTGATCAGCAGTATCAGGGAGACCCAGCCCAGTGTCCAAAGGGCCCCAAAGGTCCAGCCCAGGTAATTACCGCCGGCCCTGGCATTCATGATGCGACGAACCACCCACACGATAAAGGCAATCAGGGGTACCAGCATAAAGAAGACCAGTGTGCCCCAGGCATAAACCTGTTGCCAGTTGCTGGACCAAAGGAATTCATTCAGTCCCCACCAGTTGGGCAGGCTGAACAGGATAGCAATTACGGCAATGAATAAGGCAAAAGCGATGGTACCGAAAATGAACAGGAAAAACACTTTGAATAAGACACCGATCGCATGACCAATACCGCCACCGGACCTGCGCACGGTCTGGTTTACCTCAGTTGCAAATTCACGGCCCCGGGTATTCGAAAATTCTTTGGCCTTGCTTGAAAATTGCTGGGCAGTTTCTTTTACTTCATCCCCCCAGCCTTTCATCCTTTCTTTCATATTATCCACGCCTTCCTTTACATTCTGGCGGATTGTGTTTACATCCACTTTCTCCCCGCGCATTTCCATTTTCTGGTAAGTGGTCCTTGCTTCGGGCAATACGATCCAGAGCACGATATAGATCAGGATAAATGTACCGGAGATAGAACTGAACCCGATATTCCAGAACAGGTCAAAATCATTCCAGCGGAAACCGTTGAGGGAACTGAAGAGGATATTCAGGATCAGCGGGGCGGCAAAAATCAACCGGACAGTGGCAGTGCTTCTTCCAAAATAAGCAGCGAGACCACTGGCCACACCGCCAATCACTTTCTCTTCCGGGTTACGGAAAAGACGCTTGCCGGTATATTCTTCCAGGTCCTTAGGTGGTAAGATGATCCACATAATGATGTATGCCAGGAAACCCAGTCCAAAACCACCAAACGTGATGATGGCAAAAAGAATCCGTACGATGGCGGGATCCACATTCATATAAGCGGCTATACCACTACATACACCCCCGATGAATTTATCGCTGGTATCACGGTATAAACGGCCACGGGGCGCTTTTTCTCTTTCTGCCTGCTGGCCACCGCTTTGTTGCTGGTATTGATGCTGCTGTTGTTGGTACCCGGCACCCGGTGCGCCACCCTGGAGAGGAATTTCACCAGCTGCGCTGACTTCTTCGGCTTCAAAATCTTCAGGCCTTCCCATGGAACTGGCTATTTCTTCCACATCCGCATCCGTAATACAGGAAGCCCCTTTGCGCACTTTCTCACTCATCAGTTCGGCAATACGGCTTTCAATATCATTGATGATTTCATCACGGCTTTCTTCATGGGCAAAATAGCGGCGCAGACTCTCAATATAGGCCTGCAGTTGCTCGTAAGCAGCGTCTTCGATCGGGATGACCCGGCCACTGAGGTTTATGTTAATAATCTTTTTCATGATTCAGGTATTTGGTTGAAGTGGTTGGTTAGTATTGAAACGGGTGTTCAGGTTTTTTACTGGTCAGGGCATTCACCCCGTTGGAGAGCTCGTTCCAGGTCTGCTCAAGTTCCTTATAAAAACCTTCCCCCTTTTCAGTCAGGGAAAAATATTTACGGGGCGGGCCTGAATTGCTTTCCACCCAACGGTAGGTCAGCATGCTGGCGTTTTTAAGACGGGTTAACAAAGGGTACAGCGTGCCCTCCAGGATCTGGAGATTGGCCGCCTTCATCTCTTCCACAATATCACTGGGATAAGCTTCACCCCGGCGTATGATGGAGAGAATACAGAATTCCAGTATTCCCTTCCGCATCTGGCTCTGTGTATTTTCTATGTTCATACGGTTCTGTTTTATGAATCTGTAGTAAAGATAGGGTGATATTTGGTACTATGCAAAACAAAGTACCTTATTTTTTTTGGTATTTGTGAAACATTTCAGACACAGATTTACCCAACTCACTCACAACTTGCAGTTTATGCCCGTTTTTGGGCAAAACCCTGCAACCCGTCTTCTACATGAGTGGCCTTTTTTAATGATGAGTGAAAATTGCTGAAAATCGCCGTTTTTTACCGAGTTTTACCCTGAATACAATGAAAAAAGCCCCTTTTCTCCCCGTTTTACTGCTTTTACTGATCAGCGCCTGTTCCGATAAGTACCTGGCCTACAAAAGCCGCTACCCTTTCAAAAGTCCGGATGGACGGCCCGATTTCAGTCAGCTGGACTACTGGGCAGCCCACCCCTGGAAATGGGATCCATCAGATAGTGTAGCAAAAGAACTCAGGAAGGAAAGCCGGGACAGCCTGGCAGATGTCTTCTTCCTGCACCCCACCACTTTTACCAAAAAGAAAGATTCTGTTTTCTCCAATGCCTCCATCGATGATGCATATATCAATGCAAAAACAGATTACAGCACGATCCTGTACCAGGCCAGTGTATTCAACCAGCATTGCCGGGTATTTGCCCCCCGGTACAGGCAGGCGCATATTCAGAATTTTTACATAGCTGATACGATAAAAAGCAAAGCCGCTTTTGAACTGGCTTATGCAGATATCAAAGCTGCTTTTGAATACTACCTGGAACATTATAACAATGGCCGGCCCATCATCATCGCCGGACATAGCCAGGGGGCTTTTCTCAGCGAGCGTTTATTAAAAGAGTATTTTGAAAATAAGCCCCTGTCAAAACAACTGGTGGCGGCCTATATCATTGGCTGGCCGGTTACCGGCAGCTACTTCACCACACTGAAAGTGTGTACAGATCCTGCGCAAACAAACTGCGTCTGCAGCTGGAGGACATTCCGCAATGGTTACCGGCCGCCCTGGTTAAAAAATGAAAAAGACACGGTTTGGGTCACCAACCCGCTGAGCTGGACAACAGAACCAGTATTTGTCAGTCGGAGGGAAAACAAGGGGGCCCTGGTAAAATTTAAAAGAATCTACCGGAAAAGTACCGATGCACAGATCAAAGACGGTGTGCTTTACACGAAAAAGCCCCGGTTTCCCTGGAGCTTTTTATACCGGAGCAAAAATTACCACGTAGGCGATATAAACCTCTATTATATCAATATCCGGGAAAATGTATATACAAGGATTAAATCCTTCCCGGCCAGGTAATCTTTATTCGGTTATTCATTATGGTTATTGGCCTTTGTCCATGCCCGTTCTGCGGGACTGAGACCAACCACGGCATATTTTTTAACCTGTGTTATACTCATTTCATCCAGCACGTCCACTACTTGTTTATATTCGGTTCCCTCGGCTGGTTTCACCAGTACCATGAGTCCGTCACGTCCCTCTTTGCCCGGATGGGCATCCAGCCACAGCTGACGTTCTGTGATTCTTTTTCGTAATCCCTCCTGCCCGGCTCCTGCCAGTGCTTGTATTTTCCCTTCCGCCAGCGCCTGTTCCCAGGCACCCTGGTAATACCAGATTTTATCATGGCCATCCAGTAGTACGGTGAGTGCATTGCTTTCACCCAATGGCATAGGCGGACCCTCCTTGGGCATGGCCAGGCTCATCGCTGTTGGTTTACTCAGTTCGGTGGTAATTACAAAAAAGCTGATCAGCAGAAATCCCAGGTCCACCATGGGCGTCATGTCGATCCGGAGCTGTCTTTTTACAGGGCGTCTTACCCCGGCACGCTGGCGTTGTACGCCATTGTCCTTATCCATTGCTTCCATAAGCGTTGTTTACTAATCAGATACAGCACCCGGTTTTTTCCACAAAAAATCATTGGAACTGCTGATAGCAATCATGACCACTCTCCGGAAAACAAGACTAACTTTAAGGACAAACTTTCAGCAATGAAAACCATTATTATCCCCACCGACTTTTCGGCGATCGCCACCAATGCCATGCACTATGGTATTGATATGGCAAAAGCCACCAATGCCAGTATTTTACTGCTGCACGTGTACCAGGTGCCAGTCAGTTTTACGGATACCCCGATCGTACTCGTTTCGGTAGAGGAATTGCGTAAGGGCGCTGAAGAGCAGATCATGAGGCTGAAAGAAGAAGTAGAACACATGACCTCAGGTAGCCTGAAAGTTTATACGGAAACCCGGCTGGGCAATGTGGCCGATGAACTGGAAAATCTCTGTAATAAAATAAATCCCTTTGCCGTGGTAATGGGCACCAAGGGCGCATCTGGGATGGAAAGGATCCTGTTTGGCAGCAATACACTCACGGCTATCCGTCATCTTACCTGGCCCGTCATCTGTGTACCTCCCGGTAAAGCTTATGGAAACGGTATCAAGAAAATCGGCTTTGCCTGTGATTATAAAGACGTGGTGAAAACAACCCCCACCCATTTTATCATAGACTTTGTAAAAGAATTTCATGCCGAGCTCGATGTACTGAATGTGGACTATCATAACCGCCATTTCAAAGCAGAAACACCCGAACAGTCCATCCTATTACATACCATGCTCGAAGAAGCCAACCCCTCCTATCATTTTATTGAACACGCGGATATAGAAGACGGCATCAATGAATTTGCAGAAAAAAACAACCTGGACCTGATTATCACTATTCCTAAAAAACACCGGCTGCTGGATTCTGTTTTTAAACCCAGTTCCACCAAACAACTGGTATACCAGTCACATGTGCCGGTGATGTGTGTACACGAATAGTAAAGAGAGTTTAGTTGTTTAGTCGTTTGTTGCCTGCCTGCCGGCAAAGGCAGGTTTAGAGGGGC
>CAZFLL010000017.1:0-14762 GCA_964519865.1 uncultured Chitinophaga sp.
TCCAGTGATGCCATTATCGAAGCGAAGAAACTGTCCGGACTGACCCGGTTTATCCGGCTTTGCCAGGCCAACCGGAATATCATCATGGCCAGTTTTGTGCTGTCGATTGTATATAATGTAATCGGGCTCTTTTTTGCTGTCCAGGGGAATTTGTCACCGTTGATTGCTGCCATATTGATGCCCAGCAGTTCGCTCAGTATCCTGTTACTGACATACGGAAGCAGTAGCCTGATTGCCAAACGATTGAAACTGTAAAATAACACTGACTCCTGAATCAATGGGTTTGCCTGATTAAAATCAGCTGACCCCTTGATAGTGATTACCCATTACACTACCGTGACAAAATATTTTTACCACTAATTGAACTAACCATGAGTGTAATTATCATCTTAATGATCGCCAGTATTTCCATAGCTGCCCTTTTCCTGGGCGCTTTTCTCTGGGGCGTAAAATCCGGACAATTTGAAGATGACTTTTCTCCGTCTTCACGGATTCTTTTTGATGACAAACCTGCATCCACCAAAACCGTATAAATAAACAAACAACAACCCAGCTTTTATGCAAGTCGAAAAATTCTATTATGACAACAAAATTGTGAAGGCATTCGGTATTGCCACCATTATTTTTGGGGTAGTAGGAATGCTGGCAGGATTATGGGCTGCGATCCAGATATATTATCCGGCGATCAGTCTGAATTTTGCCCCTACCACTTTTGGCCGTCTCCGTCCTTTACACACCAATGCCATCATCTTTGCCTTTGTGGGTAATGCCTCATTTGCAGGTATTTACTACTCCCTGCAACGGCTTTGTAAAGCCAGGCTTTTCAATGATAAACTCAGCTGGCTGCATTTCTGGGGCTGGCAGGCGATCATTGCCTCCGCTGCACTGACCCTTTTACTGGGTATTACCACCGGTAAAGAGTATGCAGAACTGGAATGGCCGATCGATATCGCCATTACCCTGATCTGGGTCGTGTTTGGTATCAATATGTTTGGTACGATCCTGAAAAGGAGGGAGCGTCACCTGTATGTGGCAATCTGGTTTTATATCGCCACCTGGGTTACGGTCGCCATGCTGCACATTGTCAACTCCATGGAAATCCCGGTTTCCCTGACCAAGAGCTACAGTATGTATGCCGGTGTGCAGGATGCCCTGGTACAATGGTGGTATGGTCACAATGCGGTGGCTTTCTTCCTGACCACCCCGGTGTTGGGTCTGATGTACTACTTCCTGCCTAAAGCGGCAAACCGGCCGGTATATTCCTACCGCCTGTCCATTATCCACTTCTGGGCGCTGATCTTTATCTATATCTGGGCTGGTCCTCACCACCTGTTATATACTTCATTACCTGACTGGGCACAGTCACTGGGTACTGTATTCTCCATCATGCTGATCGCTCCGAGCTGGGGTGGTATGCTGAATGGTTTGTTCACCCTTCGTGGTGCCTGGGATAAAGTACGTGAAGATCCTGTTCTGAAATTTATGGTAGTGGCCATTACCTGTTATGGTATGAGTACCCTGGAAGGACCACTGCTGAGTCTGAAAAATATCAATGCCATTTCCCACTTTACCGACTGGACTATCGCCCACGTACATATTGGTGGCCTGGGTTGGAATGGTTTTATGGCATTTGCGATCCTGTATTATATGATCCCGAAAATGTGGGGCACCAAACTGTACTCCAACAAACTGGCCACAAATCACTTCTGGCTGGGAACTATCGGTATCATCCTTTATGCGGTTCCGATGTACTGGGCCGGTTTTGAACAGGCTTCCATGTGGAAACAGTTTACGCCTGAAGGACAACTTAAATTCCAGTTCCTTGAAACCGTGACCAATATCGTTCCGATGTATATTGCCCGTTCAGTGGGTGGCCTGCTTTACCTGGCTGGTGCGCTGATGATGGTATACAACCTCGCTAAAACTGTTGCTACCGGTAAGTTTATTCCGGACGAGGCAGCTGAAGCTCCGGCATTGGTAAAAGAAGCTCCTCACAAAGAATACTGGCACCGTGTACTTGAACGCAAACCTGTAACGATGCTCATTTTAAGCCTGGTTATGGTAGCTATCGGCGGACTGGTACAGATGATTCCCACTTTCCTGGTGAAAGAGAATATTCCTACCATCGCCAGTGTGAAACCTTATACCCCGCTTGAGTTGCAGGGACGCGATATTTATATCCGCGAGGGTTGTTATACCTGTCACTCACAAATGGTACGTCCGTTCCGTGATGAAGTAGCCCGTTATGGTGAATATTCCAAAGCCGGTGAGTTTGTATATGATCACCCGTTCCAATGGGGTAGCAAACGTACTGGTCCGGACCTGGCCCGTATTGGTGGAAAATATCCGGACAGCTGGCATTTTACGCACATGTATGATCCCCGCCTGACACAACAGTTATCAATTATGCCAAGATATGTATGGCTGATCCGTAATGACCTGGATACTTCATCCACCCCGGCCAAGATCAGGGCTATGAAAACACTGGGAGTGCCTTATCCTGACGGATACGACCAGATTGCTAACCGTGACCTGATGCACCAGGCTGATTCAATTGTCAGAAATCTTAAAAATGACAAGATTGAAACACAGTCCAGCAGGGAGATTATTGCGCTGATTGCCTACCTGCAACGGATCGGAAGGGATATCAAACTGGAACCTAAACCACTGGCTGAAAACAAATAAATAACGAGTAATGAAATTCATTAATTATTTAGAAAAAGTAAGTGGTGTGGACATATTCGGTCTTACGTCCCTGCTGGTATTCTTTCTCTTCTTTGTAGTAATGCTCACCTGGGTGTTTAAAACAAAGAAGAAGAGTTTCGATGAGATCAGCCGGATTCCATTAGACAATAATTAATAACTAACCTGTAATGCTGTTTAATATGCGTACAAAAACTAAATACATCCTGGGCTTACTGACAGCCCTTATGATTACCGCGGTACAGCCGGTATGGGCGGCTGGTCCCCCCTCCCCTTCAGTTTTCAGCAACCCGCTGGCACTGACATTTATTATCCTGATGCTCCTGTTGCTGGTGATCATTGGCATTCTGGCCAATATCCTGATTGGGGCAGCAGATGTAAAACTTAAAAAGAAAAAGAAAGCCGGGAACCAACCTGTAATGGCAGCCGTTATCACCACGGTATTGCTGATGGCTTCACCTGCGCTCTTTGCCCAGGGTACGGCCGGAACAACGACCGCTGCCGCCAAAACGATTGCCGGTATGTCAGCTTCCACTTTCTATATCATGGCCACTGTTCTTTTCCTTGAACTGTTTATCATCCTGGCCCTGCTGATCAATATCAAGTTCCTGCTGAAAACAGAAAAAGAAAAGATCGCGGCAGAAACGGAGACCGCTGAAGAAAGAGCCAACAAGCTGAGCTGGTGGGATAAATTCAATGCCCTGCGCCCGGTTACTGAAGAAGCCTCCCTGGACCTTGGCCATGATTATGATGGTATCCGTGAACTGAACAACCGGCTCCCGGGCTGGTGGTTGTATGGATTCTATGGTTGTATTCTTTTTGCCGGTATTTACCTGTACCGCTTCCATGTCTCTCATACTGCTCCATCCAGCAAACAGGAATATGAGCGTTCTGTAGCCAGTGCGGAATCACAGATCCAGGAATACCTGAAACAGAAAGGTGACGCCGTGGATGAGAATACGGTGAAAGTATTGAGCGGAGCAGATGACATTGCTGCGGGCAAAGGGATCTTTGTAAAGTCCTGCGCTGCCTGTCATACAGAAACCGGTGCCGGTAATATCGGGCCCAACCTGACTGATGACTATTGGTTACATGGTAATGATATCAAGACTATCTTTAAAACAGTCCGTTATGGCATTAATGCCATGCCGCCCTGGCAGGCTCAGCTGAGCAATAAACAGATTGCCCAGGTATCCAGCTATATTAAAACATTACATGGCACAAACCCGCCAAACCCCAAAGCACCGCAGGGAACATTGATGAAAGAAGAAGCCGCACCAGCAACACCAGCTGCACCGGCTGCTGATTCAGCCGCCCAGACCAAGAAAGTGGCTATGAACTAACCCGGCCGATGCCTGTGAAAACAAGGAGTGTAAACAATGACAAATGATCTTAAAACAGATGAACAACAGGAATCCTTTCGTGACCGGTTAGCTACCGTTGATGCCAAAGGCAAACGCAACTGGGTGTTTGCCCACAAACCGAAAGGACGTTTTTACAATATCAGGACCATTGTAAGCTTAGGCTTCTTTGCACTGTTTTTTACCCTGCCATTCATTAAAATGAATGGCAGACCTCTTTTCCTGTTCAATATTCCTGAAGCAAAGTTTATTATCTGGGGGAAGATTTTCTGGCCCCAGGACTTTTTCATCTTTGGCCTTACGATGGTAACCTTTATCATCTTCATTGTGCTCTTTACCGCCGCATTCGGTCGCTTATTCTGCGGATGGGTTTGTCCACAGACTGTCTTTATGGAAATGCTTTTCCGTAAAGTGGAGTTCCTGATTGAAGGTGATGGACCCAAACAGAAACTGTTGAAAAACAGTGGCTGGACTGGTGAGAAAATCAGGAAGAAACTGACCAAACATATTGTCTTCTTTTTACTCTCTTTTATTATTGCCAATTTTTTCCTGGCCTATATTATTGGTGTTGATGAACTGAAAAAAATCATCACTGAGCCTGTCAGTGAGCATGTGGTCGGCTTTATGGCCCTGATCATTTTTTCCACTGTTTTTTATGCAGTTTATGCCTATTTCCGGGAACAGGCCTGTACCGTGGTATGTCCGTATGGCCGCCTCCAGAGCGTGTTGCTTGACCGCAACTCCATGATCGTGGCCTATGATTATAAACGCGGCGAACCCCGTGGTAAATACAAAAAAGAACAACCGGCAGATGCCAGCCTGGGTGATTGTATTGACTGCCACCAGTGCGTTAAAGTCTGTCCAACCGGTATTGATATCCGCAACGGCACCCAGATGGAATGTGTGGGCTGCACCGCCTGTATTGATGCCTGTGATAAAATGATGGACGCTGTAGGCCGGCCCCGCGGCCTTGTACGTTATGCTTCAGAGAATGGTATTTCTGAAGGGGCTAAGCTCCGCTATACCACCCGGATGAAAATGTATACCGGTTTATTGATTGTACTTACCGGTTTACTCAGTGTTTTGCTGCTGACACGCAAAGATGTGGGAGGTACGATTACAAGGGCTGGCGGACTGCTTTTCCAGGAAAGAGGCACTGACAGTATCTCCAACCTGTATACCATCAAGCTGACCAACAAGACCATGGAAGATATCAACCTGACACTGAAACTGGAAGATGCACCTGGCCGGGTATTGGAAGCGGCGGGTGAACAGATCCTGGTGAAAAAGGAAGACCAGGGTAAAGGTTCGTTTTTTATTATTCTTCCCACCTCCTTCCTCAAAGATGTGAAAACCAGCCTGCATGTTGGTTTATACCAAGGAGATAAAAAAATTACGACAATAAAAACTAATTTCATGGGGCCTTTTAAGTTTAACTGAGAGGCACCGGACAAAAACCAATTAATATGAACTGGGGCAATCGCTTATTACTTGTATTTATTGTATTCGGTATTGGCATGTGCTACCTCGTATACCGTTCCATGAATACCAACTATGAACTGGTGGAATCCGATTATTACAAACAGGAACTCCGCTACCAGAATGTGATCGACGAACATAACCAGGCCAATGCCCTGTCGGCCCCGGTTTCTGTTGAACAAAAAGACGGCCAGGTACAGCTGAAGTTTCCGGAAGAAATGAAGAGTAAATCTATTACCGGTGAAGCTTATTTCTATTGCTCCTACGATTCAAAAAAAGACAAACGCATTGAACTGAAAGCTGATAGCCTGGGGCTGCAGACACTTACACCGGGTACCATTGAGGCCGGCACATATACTGTTAAGATCAAATGGGCCAGCGGCGATAAATCCTATTATTCCGAGCGAAACGTATCAGTTCTTTAATCATGTTGTGGGCCGCCATGATATCAGGTTTAACACTTGGTGCGGCCGGAAGCCTGCACTGTGTGGGTATGTGCGGCCCCCTGAGCCTGGCCCTTCCTACCGGGCATCTTTCCCGGGTACAACAATTCTTTTCCTTACTCGTCTACCAGTTGGGCCGGGTTATCACGTATAGTATATTGGGACTGTTGTTCGGACTGGCCGGCAGAAGAATCTATATCAGCGGCTACCAGCAATGGTTCTCGATCGGACTTGGAATACTGGTACTGGTACTGGCTGTACTTTATTTTGTACAAAAACATACGATCCATTTTTCTTTCTTCAACCGTTTTTACAATAGTGTGCAACGGCTGATCGGACGGATCCTGAAAAGTAACCAGGGCCCGCTTGGTTTTCTCTGGCTCGGACTGGCCAATGGCTTATTGCCATGTGGCCTGGTGTATGTGGCCATTGCCGCTACATTATCCTTTAGTGAAATTGCAGAAAGTGTCAGTTTCATGGCTTTCTTCGGGGCGGGTACATTACCTGCCATGATGATTGTCGGAATGGCCGGGAGTATGATCAAACCAGAAGCTCGTCAATTCATGCGCAGGGCAGTGCCGGTATTTGTTACCCTGATGGGTATTGTACTTATTCTCCGCGGACTAAACCTGGGTATACCTTATATCAGCCCGGTCCTGCCCGCTTCTCCCGGTGAAGCTGCCATTTGCCATCCCCAATAATCTATTCCGGTCCGTTATATTCCGGCAGGTTGATTTCAACTTCTGTTCCCTGTTCCAATACACTTTTCACGTGTATTTCGCCCCCCAGCAGGTTGACATACCTTTTTACAATGGGTAAGCCCAGCCCGGTACCCTGGATATTGCTTACATTTTTAGCCCGGAAAAAAGTACTGAATAAGTGCGGCTGATCTTCTTCGGGTATACCCAGTCCCTGGTCACGTACTATAATATGGAGCTGTTTATTTTCTGTATTAGCACATACCCATACCTTTTTCCCTTCTCCTGAAAATTTGATCGCGTTGGAAATCAGGTTCAGCATGATATTCTTCAGCATCCGTTTATCACTGGTAAAACTGCCATCCTCCATACACTCGGTGACAATTTCCTGGGCATTCTTCAGATGGGCCTTCATTTCATCCACCACATCTTCCATAAAATCCTTTACTGAAAAAGAAGTAACGGTCACGCCGACCTTACCTTCTTCCAGTTTACCCAGGGATAAAAAGTCCTCCAGCAGTTCATTCATATGATTCACCGAATCCTTGATCCGGCGGATATGCCGTTCCCTTTTTTCAAATTCATCACCAGAAGGATATTTGGATACCAGGGTGGCCGAGGACAGAATGGTGCTGAGCGGTGTCCTGAACTCATGTGAAGCCATGGATACAAAGCGGCTCTTGATCTCATTCAGTTGGCGCTCCTTATCCAGCGATTCACTCAGCTCCTGCTGTGATTCTTCCAGTTTCTGAAGGGCTTCCTTTAAAATGATGGTCCGCTCTTCCACTTTTCCTTCCAGGTCGGTATTCAGTTTACGGATATCATCGCTGATCTTCTCCAGTTCCATTTTCTGGCGAAGCAGGTTTCTTTCGATCTCTTTACGGGTCGTAATATCCACGATAAATCCAATGACAAAGTCCTCATCCTTCTGCATATAATGACTGAGGCTTACTTCCACCGGAAATTCACTGCCGTCTTTGCGGCGGGCATACAGGTCGCGTCCTGAGCCCATGGTACGGTTGGACGGATTTTTGTAAAAACCTTCCCTTAACCCCACATGCCGGTCCAGGAAGCGCATCGGAATCAGTTTCTCAATTTTCTCTTCTTTCAGTTCTACAGCTTCATAACCAAACATCCGTTCCGCCGCCGGGTTTACCAGGACAATCTTGCCGGTTTTATCAGTCAGCAGGATCCCTTCCGTGGCATTCTCAAATAAGGAAGCCATATGGGTCTTTTCATAGGCAAAATTCTGCTGCATTTTTTTCAGGTAAAAGATTACCACCACCGAGAAGATCACGACAAAAAGGGAATAAACCTGGGAAAGCAGGGCCCGGGTGATATCATCATCCTCTTTTTTAAAATAAATAACCAGCATCGTCATCACGATCATACTGATCACCCCCGCTGCCAGGGTGGAACGCCAGCCGGGAATAAAGGCGGTCAGGATGACAAAAAGCAGCAACCCGCTTACGGAAAGCTGGTAATCCCTGAATAAAAAAGCGAGCGTGAGGGAAAAACCAAAGACAAGAATGGCCAAGAACGTCATGACCCGGCTGTTGATATTATCCATTTGCCGGAAAATTAAGCAAGAAAATCAGAAAAAACAGGATTAGGGGCGGGCGAGCAATTCCTTTTCCATGGCGATCGCTTTGGGGAACAGGATTTCATTCTCCAGGTACATATGCTGTACCAGGTCATCATCCAGTTCTTTGAGCAGGGCATAGGCCAGGCGGTGACTGGTACAGGCTCCTTCGGGAGCTGTATAGTGATTGGTCAGCTCCCTTAACTGGTTCAGCACTTTTTCCATCGTATCGTGCTCCTCTTCCATCAATTCCTGCACGGGTTTGCGAAGGGTACGAACCAGCAGGGTGGCATAAGATTCCTTGCTCTGGTAAGCATGACTGATCTGGCGGATATAGGGGAAAATCACATCCTCTTCCTGCAGCAGGTGGGGGATCATAGTCTTGTCCAGGTAGCTCACTTTCCGTTCCACTTCTGACAGGTAGGGATATTTCTTCCGGTGTTCCTCAACAAAATGGACCACATGGTCCTTTATGGAAGGAAGTGATTTCCTTAAATATTCATGATGAATATTAATAATATAATCGGCCAGAAAATCCATACTCCAGGTATCAAAAGGCAGGTTGGCGGGAATGGTCACGATCCGGGCAGCCGCGACCAGCTCGGCCATCACTTGCGCCTGGTCAAGTTTATGACTCTCCAGCACCATTTTTAAAGGCCAGCGGGCACCGCAGCAGAATTCGATCCCATATTTCCGGAATACGGTGGCCGTACGGTAATATTCTTTCACAATATCCGCGGCACAGGCATTCTCATTGATCACCGTCGAAGGAGTCAGTATCATGTTTCAATTTTCAAGGGCAAAATAGCAAGATGGATAGCCCTAAAACCTGATTTAAATCATCTTTTAATATCAGAAAAAAACCAGCGGCGGTAAACGGGGAAAAATGTCGGTTAAAAAGAACTGACGCATATCACTCGCGGGACTGATGAAGGTCACTTTTAGGTATGGGAGGCCGCTGTACTTTTGATTCAGAGGTGAAAAAATACACTTAAAATGTGGCTCATGAAAATGAGCTATCGTTGGTTTTTGTTTCAATGTCAACCCCCGGTTCCCCGGGGGTTTCTCTTTTAGAGGTACGCAGTATGAAGTATGAAAAAAACCATGTCAGGGGATTTTGTAATTTCATGAGAATGAAAACAATACTGATCCTGATATTTCTATTGTTTATGATTGCGGGTTGCGGTAAAACAGCGACTGAACAGGACAAAATCTACCCGGTGGTTACTATCAGCAGCCCGGCCAGCGGACAGGTATTTACGGCCGGTCAGTCCATCCCCATTACCGCCAGCATCACTGATGAAACCTATATAGCCGAAGTCCATGTCCATGTGAGCAATACCAATACCGGCGAATTACTGATGGATGTACACAACTACCCGGCAGGTAAAACCGGTACTATCAGCCAATCCATAACCGCTGCTGCCGGTGTGCATTATAAAATCCAGGTGATTGCGAAGGACCGGGCGGTGAATGAGACCAACAGCACCGTGCTGGTGTCCTGCAACTGAGCAGTTCCTATCTTTGCCACATGCACATCGATATACTGACCGTATTACCCGAATTACTGGAAAGTCCTTTTGCCCATAGTATGATGAAAAGGGCCCAGGAAAAAGGCCTCCTGACCATCCGCGTACACCAGTTACGCCAATGGGCCGTAAATGATTATGGGCAGGTGGATGACTACCAGTATGGCGGGGGTGCCGGGATGGTGATGATGTGTGAACCCCTTGCCAAAGCCATTGAGCAATTGTCGGCAGAGCGGGTATTTGATGAGATCATTTATATGACCCCGGATGGGGTGACCTTCAACCAGAAAATGGCCAATGCCTTTTCCCTGAAACAAAACCTGCTGATCATCTGCGGGCATTATAAGGGTATAGATGAACGGATCCGACAGCAATATGTTACCAAAGAAATTTCCATTGGCGATTTTGTACTCAGCGGGGGTGAAATACCTGCCGCCCTGTTGGTAGATGCGATCGGACGACTGATACCGGGTGTACTGAATGACGAAACCTCCGCCCTCACCGATTCCTTCCAGGATAATTTACTGGCCCCGCCGGTATACACCCGCCCGGTTGATTTCCGCGGTCTTAAAGTGCCTGATATTTTAATGAGTGGCAACCACAAACTGATCGAGGAATGGCGGCATGACCAATCGATTCAACGTACCAAAGACCGCCGGCCCGACCTGCTCCAGGATCAATAAACTGAATTAGTGTACTTTTAGTATGGTATTTCTTCCTCACTAAAAGTCTGTTTATGAAAAGGCTCTCCTGCTTATGGCTTACGCCTGCATTACTTGTATTGATTTCCTGCAGTACTTCTAAAAACACCGCCAGTACCCCCACTCCCGATATCCCGCCGGCCTTCACCGCCATGCGTGAATTCAGGGCGGCCTGGGTCGCGACGGTGGCCAATATCAACTGGCCCAGCAAACCTGGTCTGTCTACCGAAGAGCAACAAAAGGAAGCGATCGGCCTGCTTGATTTTTTACAGGAACATCATTTCAACGCCGTTATATTACAGGTAAGACCACAATGTGATGCGCTTTATGAAAGTGCATTGGAACCCTGGTCATATTTTCTGACGGGGAAACAGGGTCAGGCCCCATCCCCCTATTATGACCCGTTGAAATTCTGGACCGAAGCGGCCCATGACCGCGGGCTGGAACTGCATGTCTGGCTGAATCCCTACCGGGCCCATCATAAAGACGGGAAAGAGATCACAGAACAATCCATTGTAAAAAAACGGCCCGAACTCGCACTCTATTTAAAAGAAGGATACTGGTGGCTGGACCCCGCTCAAAAAGGTACACAGGAACATACCACCGCCGTGGTCATGGACCTGGTAAACCGTTACGATATTGACGGGGTGCATTTTGATGATTATTTCTATCCATATCCATCTTATAATAATGGGGAGGATTTCCCGGACAGTGTAAGCTGGAATGCATATAAAAAAAACGGGGGTAACCTCTCCCGCGGCGACTGGCGCCGGGAGGCAGTGAATGTGCTGATCGAAAATCTGTATAAGAAAATTAAAGCAGCCAAGCCCTGGGTGAAATTCGGATTGAGTCCTTTCGGTATCTGGAGACCGGGCTTTCCTGAATCGGTGGGAGGTTTTGATCAATATGACCAATTATATGCTGACGCAAAATTATGGCTGAACAAAGGATGGATCGATTATTTCACCCCTCAACTGTACTGGCCGATCAACCGGGAAGCACAGAGCTTCCCGGTATTACTCGGTTGGTGGGCCGGGGAAAATACGTTGAAAAGACATTTGTGGCCGGGGATCAGTGTGGGCCGCGATACCAGTTTCAGAAATATCAATGAAATACTGAGCCAGATCCAGATCAGCCGGGGCATGCTTCCTGAAAGTAAAGGCGTGGTGCACTGGAGCATCTCTTCCGTTACCAGGAACCCCAATATGGCCAAAGCCCTGCTGGAATCATCATATAAAAAACAAGCCCTTGTACCGGCCAGTCCATGGCTGGATAATAAAGCCCCGGAAGCACCCCTGGTGACCCTGAAGAAAAATACCCAGCTGGATATCAGCTGGACTCATCCTGATAAAAATGATGTATTTCACTGGGTGGTATATTATAATTATGGCAGTCAGAAAAATTATATGATCCTGAACAGGAATGAAGACCATATATCCATACCACTATCCATGGTCATCAATAAACAGACCGTAAATCTGTCGGCTGCCAGCGTAACGGCTGTTGACCGTTGTGGAAATGAAAGTAATGCCGTATACCTGCCGGTAACCAACTGATGACTCAAACGATTGTGCCATTTTATGGGCAAAACATAAATGACCCGATAAAATCCTGAAATTGCAGGAACCTAAAAAACATTGCTATGTCTAACAGCCGCAGAAATTTTATTCAGAGAATAGCGATCGGAACCGGGGCACTGGCTGCCGGTCTTCCTTCACTCGCCCGGGTAACCGGTGCCACTGATGAACAAATGGAACGCTCCGAAGGCTATGAAAAAAAAGCGCAGCGCTTTAATATGAGTGGTTATGCTGCTCCCAAACTGTCCACCGTCCGCATAGGTATCGTGGGCCTGGGAATGCGGGGTTCAGATGCCGTGGAAAGGTTGAGTTATATCGATGGGGTGGAAATCACTTCGCTATGCGATAAATATCCTGACCGGGTGGCTGCGGCGCAAAAGACCCTGGAAAAAATGGGAAGGCCTAAAGCCAAAGAGTACAGTGGCCAGGAAGGATATAAAGCTTTGTGTGAAAGTAATGACGTGGACCTGGTGTACACGCCCACCCCCTGGAGCATGCATACTCCCGTGGCGCTTTATGCCATGCGTCATGGCAAACATGCTGCTACCGAAGTACCTGCCGGTAAAACCCTGGATGAATTATGGGACCTGGTAGAAACCTCGGAAAAAACAAAGCAGCATTGTATGATGCTGGAAAACTGCTGTTATGATTTCTTTGAACTGCTCACCCTCAATATGGCCCGCCAGGGAATGTTTGGCGAACTGGTACATGCCGAAGGCGCTTATATCCATGACCTGAGCCGTGACTGGAATTTTAATAAAAATGCGTATGCCGACATGTGGCGGCTGAAAGAGAATATTGGTCACAATGGTAATCTTTATCCCACCCACGGACTCGGTCCGATTGCCCAGTGTATGAATATCAACCGGGGTGACCGTTTTGACCATCTGGTGAGTATGAGTACCATTGATTTTACGATGAATAACCTGGCCAAAGAGATGGCCGCCAAGGATGACTTCTTCAGAGAATATGTGGATCGTCCATACCGGGGCAATATGAATACCACCCTGATCAAATCCTATAAAGGAAAAACGATCATGGTACAACACGATGTTTCCACTCCACGCCCTTATTCCCGTATTCACCTGGTCAGTGGCACCAAGGGTGCTGCGCAGAAATGGCCCGGCCCTGAGCGTATTGCATTCGGCCATAGCTGGATGAAGGCAGAAGACCAGAAAAAATTGTCGGAACAATATGCCCTGCCCATCGTCAAACATATCGGGGAGATCGCCAAAGAAGTGGGCGGTCATGGCGGTATGGATTTTATTATGGACTGGCGCCTGATTGATTGCCTGCGCAATGGATTGCCCCTTGACCAGGATGTGTATGACGGAGCGGCCTGGAGTTGCCTGATGCCGCTGAGTGAACGTTCTGTCAATAAAAAATCAAGGACCATTGATATCCCAGACTTTACCCGGGGGGCCTGGCAAACCAATACACCGGTCAACCTGACACTTGACGGCGGAGGTACAACGGGTGTACGCAAAATAAAACCGGAGTTGCAAATGAAATAGTTGCAAAACGTACTGAATAGTATCATATGCCTGCTTCCTTAAACAAAGCAGGCATTTTGCTTTTAAACCTGTAATTTTATCCTGTCCGGGTGTCCCCGTTCCGGCCGGCTGACGGCTGTCATATTGCTTATTGAGAGAACAATTTTTTTAATGAAGGCACTGACCGCGATAACTGATCCTGTCTACAAGGAACCTGCTCGTTTTACCGCTTACGAAAAATTCTGGTTAAAATATATTCTTGATAAAAGAGACCTGCCTTTTATCCACCTGCTGACAGCGATTCATATCCTGGTCATCCCTGTTGCCATTATTTTATACACCCCGCTGCTGCAGGGCTGGTACTGGTGGCTGGCTTATATTCCTTATTTCTATGTATCACAGATGTATTTCAAAGGCCGGTTTGGCCTGATGCTGCATTGCATCTGTCACCGGAAACTGTTTAAGAAAGATTATACCTGGCTATTCCATTATATCATCTGGATCGTCTGCCCGTTTTTTGGCCATACCCCTGAAACCTACTTTGCCCACCACATGGGCATGCACCACGTGGAAAACAATATGAAGGAAGATGCCAGCAGCACCCTGCCTTACCAGCGTGACTCACTGCCGGGCTTCCTGGCCTATGTAGGCCGCTTCCTCGTACTGGGCTTCTCCGACACCTTTATGTATTTCTTCAGCCGAAAACGGAAAAAGTTTTACATGCGGCTGACTGCGGGAGAAATGTCCTTTTACATTTTCTGCATTGCCATGTGCTTTGTCAACCTGCAGGCCACTTTGTTTATTTTCATCATCCCCTTTGTTTTTGCCCGTGTGGTGATGATGCTGGGCAACTGGACACAACACGCTTTTGTGAATCTTGATGACCTCGAAGACAATACGATCAATTGCATCAACACCAAATACAACCAGATGTGCTGGAATGATGGCTATCATGCGATCCACCACGTACGGCCAGCCATGCACTATACCGAAATCCCCGGTGAATTTTTAAAGACCAAGGACGAAATGGCGAAGAAAAAAATCCTGGTATTCGATGGCATTCACTACCTCCACATTTTTATCTGGCTGATGACCAAACGTTACGATAAGCTCGCCCATAACCTGGTCAATGTAAACAATATGTTCAGTTCTGAGGAAGAGGCGATAAAGGTGATGAGAGAACGCACGAGGAAAGT
>CAZFLL010000017.1:14862-38197 GCA_964519865.1 uncultured Chitinophaga sp.
CGCTTTGGTGAAACCACCGGCAGTTTCACTTCATGAATGATCAGGTTCAGCTTTTTCAGCTCTTCGTCTATTACATACTTCAGTTTTTCCAGTTGTATATCGGTTTGTGCCGAAAGTTCGGCAAAGGCCTCTTTTGCCTGTTTGGAGGGCGGTGTATTCCCGGCAGCGGCCGCATTATACACACTGGCAATTTTATCATCGAGGCGGATGGGGAAGTTGAGTACATCCTGGCCGCTTTTTGCCTTGGTCTGGTGCAGGGCTTCTTCCACAGCCGTCAGCTGCTTATTGATGGTGTCCATCTTCTCCTTCAGTTCATGTGGAATCGCTTTTCCAACCCGTCCACTCAGGTCGGTCAGCTGCTGACGGATATCTTTGATACTCTTCAGGCCTTTCATTACGGCAGAGAATTTATCCCTGACCGCTAAAAGAAAATCAACCTGTTCTGCATATTCATCGTTGCTGAGCCTGTAGTTTGGATCTGCCAGTATGGTAAACTTAACTTCTGCAGAATCATTCCCGCTCCGGAAACGGGCCGTATACTCACCGGGCGCCGCTTTCGGTCCCCGCACAAAACCATTCCAGAGGATTAATCCATCCACACGATCCGCTTCAGGATGGTTCATATCCCAGACAAACTGGTTCAGTCCGCTTTTCACTTCAATCTTGTTTTCTTTGGAAGAAGTGGAGAAGGTTTTGATCAGCTTATTGTTCTTATCCATCAAAGCAATGGACAGTTTGGTGGAATCCGTTGTATTTTTCAGGTAATAATTGATCACGACCCCTGATGCCGGATTCATACCGGCATTCTGTACATCTCCGCCTCCGCCCCTGCGGCCACCACGCCCGCCTCCGCCAGGGGTGCGGTAAGCCGGATTTACTTCAAATACATGGAGGCTCTTATTCAGTATTCCCTCGTTCGTCTGCTGAATTAGAGAGAGATCATCCAGTATCCAAAGACTGCGGCCCTGCGTGGCCACGATCAGGTCGTTGTTCCGGATCAGCAGATCGGTAATAGGTGTTACCGGCAGGTTGAGCTGGAAAGAGCGCCAATTGGCTCCACCATCATAGGAAATGTACATGCCGAATTCTGTACCGGCATAAAGCAAACCAGCCCGTTTTTTATCTGCCCGGATGGCCCTGGTAAAATGCATAGCGGGGATGCCGTTATTGATCTGCTTCCAGGTTTTACCATAATCTTCGGTCATATAGAGATAAGGCCGGTAATCATCCACTTTATAGCGGGTACCCGCAAAATAGGCGGTACCTTTCTTAAAGGGATCCGCATCAATACAGTTCCACATCATCATCGGCGGACAATCCTTAGGGGTGACATTCTCCCAGTTCTTTCCGCCATCTTTACTCACATGGATCAGTCCATCATCACTGCCGGTCCATAACAGGTCCTTCTCCAGGGCGGATTCTGCGGCCGTGAAAATGGTGCAATAATATTCCACTGAGGTATTATCCTGGGTTACCGGTCCGCCACTGGATGCCTGTTTGGTTTTATCATTGGTGGTCAGGTCAGGAGAAATCTGTTCCCAGCTTCGCCCTTCGTTTTCAGTAACAAATAAATGATTGCCTGCCGCATAAAGTCTTTTGGGATTATGGGGGGAGAAGAAAATGGGATAGTTCCACTGGAAACGGTATTTCGCGGCTACCGCCCCTGCCCCCATATTATCCACCGGCCACACATTGATCATACGGCTTTCCCCTGTACGGTGATCCAGGCGCTGCAGCATACCCATATAATTACCGCCATAGGTTATATCCGGGTTGAGGGGATCAGCTACCACATAACCACTTTCTGCTCCTGCAGCATTTTCCATATCGGCCGCAGTAATGGCGGCTCCAAATGTACGGCTCCGGATACGGAATGCGCTGTTGTCCTGTTGTCCGCCAAGTATACGATAGGGAAATGCATTGTCCGTACTCAGCCGGTACACCTGTGCCGTAGGCTGGTTCATATACGTGCTCCAGTTATTCCCGCCATCAAATGATACCTGTGCCCCGCCATCATCGGCCACGATCATACGGTTGCCATCTTCCGGATCGATCCAGAGATCGTGGTGATCACCGTGTGGGGTTGATATGCTTTTAAACGTTTTGCCTCCATCCACGCTGAACATAAACTCCACATTGGGGCAATACACTTTGTTTTCATTTTTCGGATCCACAAATACTTTACTGTAGTACCAGGCCCGCTGACGGATATTGTTATCACTGGATTGCAAGGTCCAGGTTTCACCCGCATCCGTGCTCATAAACAAACCGCCATTTTCGTTCTCAATCAGTGCATATATTTTATCTGTATTGCTGGGAGCCACGGCCACACCTACAATACCCCATGTTTTTTTAGGAAGCCCCTTCATGGCAGAGATATTGGTCCATGTTTCACCGCCATCAGTGCTTTTCCATAAGCCACTGCCATCCCCGCCGCTTTCCAACGAATAGGGGGTGCGGATTAGTCGCCAGGTACCTGCATAAAATACAGAAGGGTTGCCGGGTTCCATCACCAGGTCACTGCATCCGGTCTGGTTATTGACATATAAAGTTTTCTTCCAGGTCTTGCCCCCATCGGTGGTTTTGAACACCCCACGCTCTTCATTGGGACCAAACAGGTGTCCCATTACAGCCACCCATACTATATCCGGATTACGGGGATGAATGACGATTCGGATAATATGACGCCCGTCCTTGAGACCTATATTTTTCCAGGTACGTCCGCCGTCCTCACTGCGCCACATACCGCCAAGACCCTCACTGACATTGCCCCGCATGGTATTCTCCCCCTCACCGGCATAAAGAATAGATTCATCAGAAGGTGCAACAGCCACCGCTCCGATTGAACTGCCATAATATTTATCAGAAATATTTTTCCAGTTACTGCCTCCATCGGCGGTTTTCCATACACCGCCACCGGTGCCGCCAAAATAGAAGCTGGTTTTATTTTTATAACTCCCCGTTACAGCGCCACTACGGCCGCCCCGAAAGGGACCGATCAGACGGTACTGGCTGCTTTTAATCAGCTGATCATCTTGTTTTGCAGCAGCCACAGGAGCAGGAGATGCAGGTTTTTTCTTTTGGGCGATAGCCACAGAAAAAGAAAGCAGAAAGAGGGCAAGTATCCAATTTTTCATAAACAGTGATTGAACATGAAATTTAAGCCAAAATATCCAAGTTTTTTGCCTTCGGCAAAAAGAAGGGTTGCCACGAAAACACACGAAAGGCCACGAAAAATACAGGCCACGGATTGCATGGATCAACACGGATTACAAATCATCAGGATCAAACCCTTTACTACACGTCTTGCAGGTTCATTCAGATACTAATGGGCTATATAAACCTTAGTACAGATTATTTATCCGTGTTGATCCGTGTGATCCGTGGCTAAGAGCTGCCGCAGGCAGCCACTTGCGAAGCAAGTCATTTCGTGTTTATTCGTGAAAATTCGTGGCCAAAAAAAAGAGGCTGCCTTTGGCAGCCTCTTAAATTTTTATTTGTGAATCCTAAAAACTCTTCTTCCCTTCAGGCTTTGGCCCGATCAGGCCCTCTTTTTTGAGTCCGGCTTTCACTGCTTCATCGTACTTCCTGATAATCACTTTCGCAGCCTCCTCTTTCTTTTTCACTTCAGCCTGCAGCGTTATGGTGCGTTGTAATTGCAGGTTGGATGGCGCCGCTTCCTGTCCCGTTACACCGGAATAGACCTCAGTGATATCCTCTCTCAGCCGCTTCTCATCCACAAAAGCTGATTTTTGTTTCGTAGCCAGCAGTTCACTGCGTAGTTTTTCCAGCTCCTCATTGTAGGCCAGCATTGAACGTTTCAAGGTGGAGTCTGCCACTTTGGTCATATTATCCTTCAGCAATTTCTGGCGGTCATTAATAGAATCTACTACCATGGCCAATCGCTCATGCAATTTATACAGATCCATGGCTGCGTTGTATTGCTTCTTCCGGTCTTCCAGGGTAAAGTTTTTATCCAGGGGATCATGCACCAGTTTTACTTTGCTGGTATACGTGGAATCGCCCACTTTAAGTTTGATCGTATACTCACCGGGCAACACCATTGGAGCGAGGAATCCCGCGAAGTCGATCTTGGTTCCTCCGGAAGCCACTTTCGGTGGTTTCATACTCAGGTTCCACATCACCATATTCACGCCCTTGCGTTTATTACCGGGAATGGATTGTACCAGTTTACCGGCCGCATCAAAGATCTCCACTTTTACTTCACCACTGTTGACCCTGTCCTTCAGGTAATATTTGATTGGAGGAACCGAAGGCGGGTTGCCGGCCACCCATCCCCCTGTACTGGGGAATCCACCATCACCGAACTGTCCCATAGTAAGTGTAATGGGTGCATTGGGAAATAAGACCACGTCTTTCTCGGCTGCTTCTTTCTTCAGGTTACGGATGGGTGATATATCATCGATCACCATGATCCCACGTCCATGGGTGGCAATCACCAGGTCATGCGTGCGGGGATGGATCTGGATATCCCGTACCGGCACATATTCAGGAATATGGTTCTTCATGCGGAACCAGTTTTGCCCGCCATCCAGTGAACCAAATAAGCCCATTTCAGTTCCCAGGAAGAATAATTCCTTATTGATAATATCCTGGCGGATCTTATGGGCAAAGCCGGTAAACTCGGGACTGCTGATCTGTTTCCAGGTACGGCCCATATCCGCAGAGTAACCGAGATAGGTTTTATGATCGCCGTACATATGATTATCAAATGTGGCATACACCACATTCTTATCAAAGCGCGAAGGCTCGATACTGCTGACCCAGGCCTGTGCCGGGATTCCGGCCCTGGCATAGTTACCGGCCACATTGGTCCAGTTTTTCCCGGCATCAGTGGTGTATTGCAGGTTGCCATCATCTGTACCGGCCCAAATGAGTTTTTCATCCAATGGTGATTCGGCAACAGTGAAAATGGTGCAATGGTTTTCGGCAGATGTATTGTCCGCACTCAAACCACCACTTTCTTCCTGCTGCTGTTTCTTTTTATCATTGGTGGTCAGGTCCGGCGAAATCCTGGTCCAGTTACGACCCTGGTCGGTGGATTTATACAGGTACTGGGCGGCGATATAGAGGTTCTTCTTATTTGCCGTACCAATTACAATCGGTGTATTCCAGTTCCAGCGCAGTTTTTCTTCGCCCGGTGCCTGTTGCGGCTTGATGTTCACCGCCTTTGTATTTACCAGGTTGATCCGGTTGATATTGCCCCCCTGTGATTCGGCATATGCCGTATAAATATCATTGGGATCCGGTTGCACCCAGAAGCCATCACCGCCATTAATCGATTTCCATAAACCATTGCTTACACCACCGGGAGCGGCCGAAGGACCGATCCAGCTGCCATTGTCCTGCAGGCCACCATAAATATTATAAGGCTTGCGGTCATCCACCGAAGCATGATAGAATTGTCCAACCGGCAGGCACTGCACAAAATTCCAGGTGGCCCCGCGGTCAAGGCTGATATATACACCGCCGTCAGTACCCAGGTAGAGCTGGTTGGTATTATTGGGATTGATCCATAGCGCATGATGGTCACTGTGCACCCAGCCGCCCTCGTTGCTGGCATCGGCAAAGGAATAACCACCGTCACTGGAATAAGAAAAAGATAAGGCCGGGCGATACACCCGTTTGGGATCTTTCGGATCGATCACGATCGTGGCAAAATAAAATGGACGGGAGACCACATTGAAAGTGGCGCTTTGCTTTTTCCAGCTTTCACCCCCATCGGCAGAAATGTATAATCCGGTCTCTGTGGACTCCACAATGGCTACCAGGTTATTAGAAGCACTGGGGGCCACTGCAAAAGCGATCCGGCCAAAAGGTTTGGCGGGTAATCCGTTTTTCAGTTCCTTCCAGGTTTTACCGCCATCCGTACTTTTCCACATACCGCTGCCATTACCACCGGAGTTGAAGGCATAGGGTTTGCGGCGGAATTCCCACGTAGAAGCATATACCGTATCGGGGTGCTCAGGATCCACAGCTACATCCGCACAACCGGCATCTTCACTGATAAATAATATTTTCTCGAAGGTTTTCCCCCCGTCAACGGATTTATACAATCCCCTTTCCTTGCTGCTGCTCCATAGCGGACCGGGTGCGGCTACATAGATTGTATTTGTTTCTTTGGGGTTGATGACAATTTTCGAAATATGTTCAGTCTTTTCAAGGCCAAGTTTGGTCCAGTTCTCCCCGGCATCCGTGGATTTGTAAATACCATCCCCAATGGAAACTGAGTTCCGCATATTACTCTCGCCGGTTCCGGCAAAAATGGTTTTTGGGTTTTTGGGATCAATGGCCAGGGCACCGATGCTCTGGCAATAGCGGTCAAATACCGGCTTAAAGGAGGCCCCGGCATTGGTGGTTTTCCAGATGCCACCACCGGCAGTACCCACATAGATCGTTTTGCCATCCTGGGCCACCCCTTCAATGGCAGAGATTCGTCCGCTCATAGTTCCGGGACCGAGCCAGCGGGCTTCCATCATTCCAAAAGTGCTGCTGTTGATAGATACCTGTGAAAATACTGTAACGGAAATAAGTAAGGTAAAAGCAGTAGTTAAAAGGCGCATGGGATAAAATTAATGGGGTATAAAAGAAACCCCGACTTTGGGATCGGGGTTTTGCAAAAATAAGGATTGCGGTTATTTTTTGAAGATCGACTCATCAACAGGGCCGTTGATGGTGATCTTGCTCATATTCAGTTCACCAAAGGGCAGGGTCATGGATTTAGCCACGATAACGCCTTCCGGCAATTTTTCATAATTGCTGTAGCTGGTCACTACTTCCATTTCCTGGCCATTGGCTTTCTGGATGGTTTTGCTCTGTACAATGTAGAAGCTTTTTGGATCGATGAACAGGGTGGAAACAGAACCGCCCTTTTTGGTCATTTTGAGTTTGAAACACTCCGTACCTTCCACATCTTCCTTACCCAGCAGTTCCACTTTATGTCCTTTGGCCACATAATCGATCAGTCCACCCTGCGCATCCAGGTTGTCCTGGGCTTCGGCCAGCGCTTCGGGGGTTTTTGCTTCGGGTTCCTGCTGTCCCTGGAAAGGCATAAAATTCCAGCCTTCGGTGGGGGTTACAATTTCATACCCGGTCATGCCCATGACAGAGATATCCTGGCGCATGCCTTTCCCGTGAAGAATGGTTACCGTAACATTAACATCTGCACCGTTTGCCTGTAAAAGGCCTTCCATTTTCATGGAATTCACTTTTTTCCAGTTATCGGCACCACCAATGGCGGTAATATGTTTAGCGATCACTTCATCGGCTGTCTGTGCTTTGGTGGTGAAAGCGGTGGCCAGCACGAGCAAAGAAAGAAAAATACGTTTCATGGTAAATGGTTGATTTATTATTTAGTAAAACAGGTGACAAATCTAGTCCTTTCGCAGGCACAAATCAGTAAATTTAGGCGTACTAACAATTTTTACGGATGAATGGTTCATTTTCAGTCGCAGGTGTACTGTTGGACGTGTATTCACAGACGCAATATCCTGCCCGGGTGGTTGTATCAGGAGGCAAAATTCAGGCCATAGAGCCTTTTACCCCTTCTGCAGGCCAGTTACTGCCCTATATTCTGCCCGGATTTATCGATAGCCATGTCCATATTGAAAGTTCCATGCTGGTTCCGGCGGAATTTGCCCGTTTAGCCGTGGTACACGGAACAGTGGGTACGGTCAGCGACCCGCACGAGATTGCCAATGTCTGTGGCCTCCAGGGGGTGGAGTATATGATTGAGAACGGGATGACGGTGCCCTTCAAATTCAACTTTGGTGCTCCCAGTTGTGTGCCGGCGACTATATTCGAAACGGCCGGTGCCGCCCTGGATGCAACGCAAGTGGAAGAGCTGTTAAAAAGACCTGAAATAAAATACCTCAGCGAGATGATGAATTTTCCCGGGGTGCTGCATGGGGACCCGGAAGTGATAAAGAAAATCACAGCCTCTCTTCGGTTAGGCAAGCCCGTGGATGGCCATGCGCCGGGATTGAGGGGGGAGGTGGCGGGGAGGTATATTCATCCTGAGTGGTTTGTCCCTCTGAATCCCCACGAAATGGCCTCCCCAAACCCCTCCAAAGGAGGGGCTTTAAACTCCGATATTCGAAAAGTAATTACAGACTTTGAGCATGCTGAAGTCCCCACTTCGGGGGGATTTAGGGGGGCCATCTCCACCGATCATGAATGCTTCACCCCCGAAGAAGCCCTCGACAAACTCCGTTACGGGATGAAGATCATCATACGTGAGGGATCAGCGGCTAAGAATTTTGATGCATTAATTGAATTGTTGCATGACTGGCCGGAGCAAATAATGTTCTGCAGTGATGATAAGCATCCGGACAGCCTGGTGGAAGGTCATATCAATAAACTATGTAAGCGGGCCGTTGCCAAAGGCATAGATATTTATAAAGTATTAAGGGCCGCTTGTGTGAATCCGGTGGAACACTATAAGTTAGAGATCGGGTTATTGAAGATCGGGGATCCGGCGGATTTTATCTTAGTAAAAGACCTGAAGGGTTTCGACGTACTGACCACTTATATAAATGGTGAAGTGGTAGCGGAAGGAGGAAAGTCGTTAGTCAATAGTCAAAAGTCACTAGTGATAAATCGTTTTGATTGTAAACCGAGAGCAGAAGATGAGTTAAAAGTTGTTTACAGGCAGGAAGAGGCTATTCCCGTAATTGAAGCACTGGATGGACAACTCATCACCAACAAACTGAACCTGCCACCCAAAGCAGTCAGCGGAGCAATCGTCAGCGATACAGAAAATGATGTGCTGAAAATCGTGGTGGTAAACCGGTACCAGGATGCTCCTGTAGCCAAAGCATTTATAAAAGGTTTCGGTTTAAAACAGGGTGCACTGGCTTCTTCAGTGGCACATGACAGTCATAATATCGTGGCCGTAGGGGTGGATGATGTGAGCCTCTGCCGCGCGGTGAACCTGGTGATTGCCGAACAGGGTGGTCTCAGTGCTGTCGGACATGGACAGGAGCTGGTACTCGGTCTCCCTGTTGCCGGACTGATGAGCACTGGTGATGGATATGAAATTGCCGAAGCTTATACCCGGCTGGACCAGTTCACCAAAAAGAGACTCGGCTCCACCCTTGCTTCTCCTTTTATGACCCTCTCCTTTATGGCCTTATTGGTAATCCCTCATCTGAAGTTGAGTGATAAGGGGTTGTTTGACGGGGATGAGTTCAGGTTTGTGGGGTAGCAAGTACCCCACAAATCCTGTAGTATTAAATCAGCAATTATTTAACAAACTTAACTACTGTTGTTACGTATTCGACAATAAGACTGCATCCAGGTCTTCGCCGGGCTTCGCTATAATTTTTTGTGCAACGGCATCCCATTCTATTCTTCTTCCTAATTTATAAGCCAGTCCTCCCATATGTGCTGAAATGGCTTCTTCAAAACCTTCTTTGATGGAACAACTGGGGGTGCCTCCATTCCGGATACAACTCAGCCATTCCCTTAAATGAAGAAAGGTGGAATCAACCCGTTTGCCATCCCTGTAAGTCCACAACAATCCTTTATTGGCGAAGTATTTTGCCGTGGCAGAGGTAACCGCATCGGTTCCGTTCACTGCCGGATCATACTGATAAATCGGCACACCCGCTTCGATTCGCTCCTCTTTTATCAATTCGGCGTACTTTGTTGATCTCGGATCAGCATATACGGAAATCCGGTTTCCCAGCTCCATACTGCCATCGTGGCCCATCAGTACCGTACCCCTGTCAAACTGATTCCCTAAGGTGGCACTGTATACGAAGGTCATTCCTTTTTCTTTTCCGGGCTCCTGGCTTCCGCCAGTACTGAAATCCGGGAACTCCATATTAACGTGCATCACATCCGGCACATTTCGTCCGTCGCGGTGGGTATAGATACCTCCTGAAGCTGTAACAGTCTTTGGAATTCCCATTTTCAGGATACAATTAATCCGGTCATAATCGTGTGTCATTAAATCCCCTGACAATCCGGAACCATAGGCCCACCATTTACGCCAGCGGAAAAAATGCTCCAGGTTAAAGGGCTCCTTGGGAGCATTTCCCAGGAACAAATCCCAGTCAATGGTTTTCGTACTGGCCGATTCAGCAATTTCATATTGCCAGGCACCATTATCATCATTCCGGTTTGTGTTGGTTTGAACCAGGGAAACATGGCCGAGAATATTCTTCCTGATAACATCCTGGGCAGTCAGGAAACTTTGTGTTTGCCGGTGCTGGTGGCCTACGGCAAAAACTGTTTTGGGATTTTTCAAAACCGTATCCCTTAACAGATAAGTTTCAGCGATATTATGGGTCATTGGCTTTTCAACATATACATGCACCCCGGCATTTAATGCTTCGATTGAAATCGGGGCGTGCCAATGGTCAGGGGTGGCAATGATAACCGCATCCACTTCCCCGCTATTGATCAGTTCCGTGTGTGTACGGAAGCGTTTGATTTTATTATCCCCGCTGTTAAAGGATTTCAACGCGTTTTCCGCACGCTGGTCAAAGACATCACAAATGGCGGCCAGCTTAACATTCAGGTTTTCCTGTGCCTTGAAATCGGCAAGCCTGGTGTCTTTTGGATTTTTCGCCAGGTTATCACTCATCTCTTTCAGCCATCCTGTGGTGGCAAAACCTAATGCACGGCAAAGCTGTTCACCCCGGATACCAAACCCGATGATACCAACCCGGAGTGGTTTGCCACTCATAGGACCGGAAGCCGGGGGAGGAGAAGCTTTAATATTCAACGTTTCCAGCAGAAACTGTTTTTCGCGTATAGCAGAACCAGCCAGGCTGGCACCTGAATACCATACCGCACCAACAAATGGAATTCCTCCAAGGGCTTTCAGTATATCCCTCCGGTTCCATCTTTTGAAATTATTTGTATCGTTTGACATGTTGATTAGTTTATTGTGGTGTTTGCCTTTTTCCGGGCAAATAAATTTTCCAAACCAAAGACAGTGGTGAGCGGGAACAGGTAGATTACAAAAAGCGCTGCCATCTCAATCAGGTTTTTGTTCACCACCCAATAACTTCCTTCCGCGGGGCCCTGCGGCAATCCGGGAAAAGGAGGATGTGCCAGGTAGTACAGCAGTAACAACAACATTCCCGCGATACAACCCCAGCGCACTTTGATCCCGATAAGCAGACTGATACCCACGGCTATCAGGCCGATAATATTCAGGTAGTCAATGGCCAATATCATGGAATCACCGGCAAGCCAGGCAAAAAAGGGTTTTAAGATTGAGGCACTTAGTAAATAGCCCTTCGAGGTCCAGGATGGATTATAGGCCTTTATTACCCCTTCATAAAGGAAATGCCAGCCAATTAAAATCCGGAGGAGTACCAGTGCGTAACCCTGTACGGCAGTTAATTTCGGAGTGTTCATACTGATTGAGTTTTTTATTTATATACCAACCTGATCTGATTGCTGTTTAATACCCTTCTTTTAATTTCCCTGTAAGGTTCACCCGCCACCTGATTCTACTTTATTGCTTCACTTCCACGTTCGTTTCAAATCCCTCCGACATATACGTTTTCGAAATGCCTTTTTCATCATAAATAAATAATACTTCCAGGCCCAGGTTTTTATTTTCGGCTAAAAATTGCTTCGCTTTTTCCAACCCCATCACCATAAATACAGTCGCATAAGCATCCGCGGTCATGCAGTTTCCGGCAATCACGGTAGCACTGAGTAAATTATTCCTGGCCGGGTACCCGGTAAACGGATTAATAATATGGGCGTATTTTTTCCCGTCTTCGATATAAAATTTTTTATAGTTACCGGAAGTGGCCAATGACTTTTCTTTTATCCTAATCAGCAAATTATTTAATGATGCCCCGTCTGTACTGTTTTCTTCGGGCTGCTCTATACCCACATTCCAGTAACTGTCGTCTGCTTTCTTCCCTTTTGCCCTTAACTCCCCTCCCACTTCCACCAGGTAGTTGCTGATTCCTTTGCTTTCAAGAAAGGAAGACAAAACATCCACCGTATAGCCCTGGGCTATGGCATTAAAATCAAGCATAACCTGGGGCCGCTCTTTCACCAGTTTTCGATCGGCTAATTTTACCTTTTTATACCCTACAAACCGGAGCAGACTATCAATGAGTGGTTGGGTTATTTTTTCCTTCCGGGTAAACCCGAAACCGTACGCATTGATCACCGGAGCCACCGTAACATCAAAGAGGCCCTTTGTTTTTTCTGAAACCTCCATGGATTTTGAAAATACATCTGAAAAATAATCATCTGCCAAAACAGCGGTATCATTTTGGTTCATCCTCGAAATGACTGAACCGGGCTTATAAGTGGAAAGAGATAAGTCGATCTTTTTAAAAATAGAATCTATCGCTTCCCTGTAATTGGCATGCGGGCCGGCGAGGTAAGTTATATGATAAGATGTGCCCTGCGCAGCACCGGAAATCTGAATGGTACTTAGTGGCTCGCTTTTGCAGCTTGCGAGCAGAAAAATGGCAATCGTTGAAAAAAATACTAGTTTCATTACCGACTACTATCGCTGTAGTGTTCGCTGAGTATTTGAAAATTCTAATTCCTATATGACGCCTAACCAGTTCCGGTAAATGCCAGGTTCCCGTGATGCTTAACCTGACAAAACAAATGTACAGTCCCCTGCCAATATTGCAAATGATTTTTAACCATGCTGAAAGGCAGACCCGAAATACACCATCTGGCATCAGTAATGAATGAATATAGAAGGCTAAATAAAGGTCAAATCAGGTGGGCTTAACGGTGAGACCGGCAAAGGGCTTATGACCAGTACCGGGGATACCCGGTGAAATCAACGTTTTATGGGAATTTATCTAACTTCAACTAAACAGCCATGCAACGGAAAAAACAAAAGTTAAATTGGAATTCACTGCCATTCCCTAAACTATGAAAATCATCACCTGGAACTGTAATATGGCTTTCAGAAAAAAAGCTTCTTCTGTTTTGGAAATGAACCCGGACATACTTGTTATTCCTGAGTGTGAGAACCGGGAAAGACTACTCTTCCCTCCAAATGCTAAAAAACCAAACTCAGTTTTCTGGGCAGGGGTCAATCCTCATAAAGGAATTGGCATCTTTGCTTATAATAATTATCGTTTTAAATTGGATAAAAGCTATACGGAAGATATCCGTTATGTAATCCCCCTGAAAATTACAGCTCCGGGAATAAAACTCAACCTGTTGGCAATTTGGGCCAATAACCCAAAAGATCCGGATGGTTGCTATGTGGAACAGGTTTGGAAAGGAATACAACATTATAAAAAACTACTAAAAAAGAAGAATACCATTCTTGCAGGGGATTTTAACAGCAACAAAATATGGGATGCAGAACACAGGAAATGGAGCCATACATCCGTGGTTGAAGAACTGGGTAAAAAAGGGATTACCAGTGCCTATCATCATCATTTTAAGGAAGACCATGGCGCCGAAAAAGGGAATACGCTTTATATGTACCGGCATGCAAATAAACCTTACCATATTGATTATTGTTTTCTTTCAGCTGATTTAATGCGGAAAATCAGAACAGTGGAAATCGGATTATTTGACACATGGATAAAGTACAGTGATCATCTGCCGCTGATCATACACCTGGACTAAACAGCATATAAGTCTGATATTCATAAGATTGTACTTTTAATGTCTTATCACTGCCTTAATTACTCCTTCATATCTTCTAAAAAGACTTACCGGTCCTTTTTAATTAACTATAACTCTTTGAACATCAGTGTTAATAAAATTAAACTAATAGTAAACCCTTAAATTACTTCAAATACTATTTTTGCCAAAAAACCATAATGAAAAGACTACTGCTCTTTTTGATAAGTTCTTTACTTTGTCAATTAGTTTCATCTCAATGTACCCCTGCAACTGTAAGGGAAACAACAAGCATCAACACCCCGAATTACACCCTGAACACTGCATTTAATGCAACCCCAACCGCTAGCGGTATCATAAATAACCTGAGCAATGGTTTGTTCAGTTTCACCGGCAGTGTAGCCGGTGCTGCCACCTGGACCGGCGGCGTTCAGATACAAAATGATGCGACAGTTGGAGATTATATTTTTGTGCAACCTACCAATTCTCCCAATGTAAACAATGCAACATATACCTTCCAGTTCTCTGAACCGGTATACAACTATTCCTTTCGTACGGCCGGACTGAATAATACGGACAGGGTTGTTATAACTGCCTTTAACAATGCCACTCCCATTACTATTACAAATGCCAATTTCTCCGATTTTGTTAATGATCCGGGTAATGGCGGGACTATTGCCATTACCGGTGGAAATACGTTGACAGGAAATAATACGGCAGGCGGTACAAGCGTGAACACAAACCGTTTCACCACCACCATTGCCGGGCCTGTTACCCGTATTGTTATTGTGTCGGGCAAAGGAAGTGCCTCTACCAGTACTGTCACCTTAGGCTTTACTTCATTTTCCTTTGCAAAATGTGTTACTGTTCCCCCGGACCTGAATACCACTTTTGTAAATGCCCCGATTACCGGAAATGTAAGCACCAATGATGTTAAACCGGCAGGGACTGCCTATGGTACTGCCACAGCATTACCCGGTAACCCCGGCCCTGCAGTGCCCACCATTAATGCGGATGGTACTTATACATTTACCTCTGCGGTTGCCGGTGTATTCAGATTCACAGTCCCGATGTGCCCGCCCAGTGTGGTGGTACCGGATTGCCCGAATGTACCATTGGTAATTACCGTAACAGACGCGACCACGTATACCAACAAGCCGTTTGCCAATATCGACCGGGCAACCACTCCCATAAACACAGCCGTTACACTGAATACCCTGGCTAATGACAAAGCCGGAAACAATGCGCCTGTTGGACTGAATCCTGCTTCAGTTACTGTTACCGTGGCTCCTTTACATGGCACCACGAGTGTCAATCCGGCCAACGGGAATATCACGTTTACTCCAACTGCCGGTTATACCGGTTTTGACACTTTAACCTACCAGGTTTGTGATGCGGCCAGCCCCACGCCCAATTGTGCCACATCGCGGCAAATAATCACCATAGAACCGGCAGGCAGTGCAAACAGTACTGTTGCTTCAGATGACTTTAACAGCACCCCATTAAATACCCCTGTCAGTTCCAATGTAAAAAATAACGACAGTGATCCGCAGGGGAATACCCAAACGGTTACAGCACAAACCACCACCATCCCTGGCAAAGGCACGTTGGTGCTGAATACAAGTGGTGCTTATACTTTCACCCCGGTAACCGGCTTCAGCGGACCTGTAATATACCCGTACCAGACCTGTGACAATGGCACTCCCCCGGTCTGTACCAATGCCACCCTGTATCTGCTGGTATATCCTTCTTTTACCTTGCCGCTGAATTTAATCAGCTTTAATGCCGCTGCAAATAATGCCAATACCCGGTTAATCTGGCAGACCGATAACCAGGTAGATGTGGACCATTTTGAAATTGAAAGAAGCGGGGTCAACTCCAATGGCTTTACTGTGGTGGGCACGGTACCCGTTAACAATAACAGTTCCGGCACTTATTCATTTACTGACCTGAATGCAAGAAATTATATTACTAAAGGGTATTACCGGTTAAAAGTAGTTGACAGGGACGGGCGGTTTACTTACAGCCGTGTAGTACTGGTCAACTTTGGAACTGAGATCGCCATTGCTATCCGGCCCAGCTTTGTGCGGTCAGGCGAACCCATTGTTGTGCTCACTGGTTCATCATCGGCAACAAATGTCTATACCGGGACTTTATACAACCAGTCCGGCCAGGTGATGGAAACCTGGAAATCGGCCATTGGCAGCAATAAACAGATTGAAACCGGCAATTTGTCCAGAGGCATCTATATCCTGAAAATAGTACACGAAACCGGAATGAAGACCGAGAAAATAGTGATCCAGTAAATTGATTTTGTTTAACACAGATACTAAAGTGGCTGGCTGAATAAGTCAGTCACTTTTTTGTATCGCTGATTTCCTGATTTCACTCATCCTCCATTTCCAGCAGTAGATTCACCACCAGCGCTGTCCATCCTGTCTGGTGAGAAGCTCCCAGTCCCTGCCCGGTATCGCCATGGAAAAATTCGTAAAAGAGATGATGCTCCCGGAAATATTTATCCGCCCATTGGGTATGTTTCTCATCATGGTACTGGAAGGCGCCGTCTTTTTCCTTATTGCGTTCGAATATTTTCAGCAGCCGCTTGGTGAGTTCATTGGCAATCTGCTTCAGGTTGAGTTGTGTGCCGGAACCGGCCGGGAATTCATACGTATAACTGTCCCCGTAATATTCGTAATACTTGCGCAGGGAGTGAATGATCAGGTAATTCAGGGGTAACCAGATCGGGCCGCGCCAGTTGGAGTTGCCACCAAACATGGAACTGGAACTTTCCCCGGGCTCATACTGAATACTGTATTCATTGCCTTTGTAACTGAACGTGTAGGGCTCTTCATGAACTTTGGAGAGCGAACGGATTCCGTAATCTGATAAAAACTCAGCTTCATCCAGGAGCCGTTTCAACAGGTGCTCCATCCGGTCGCCGATCATAATGGCAAACAGGTAATTCCCATCCGCATTTTTCTTATTGATGTCAGATATAATGCGGGTAAGGTCAGGCCGTGTAAGCCGGATCACTTCCAGCCGGGTGTTGAACTGCTTGAGTTGCTCAAACAGGCTGCCATGCATGACTTCCACCGCCAGCATGGGAATGATGCCCACCAGTGAACGTATACGCAGGCGCTCGCTGCTGCCATTTTCAAACTGGATGGCATCATAATAAAAGGAATCCTTTTCATCCCAGAGTGAAATATCTTTTTTCCCGATATGGTGCATGGCCCAGCCGATATTCAGGAAGTGACGGAAGAACTTGGCGGCTGATTCTTCGTAGGCTTTATTGTGTTCTGCCAGCTCGAGTGACATCCGCAGCATATTGATGGCATACATGGCCATCCAGCTGGTGGCATCGGCCTGCTGCAGTTTCTTGATCCCCGGGGGCATATGGTTACGGTCAAACACCCCGATATTATCCAGACCGAGAAAGCCTCCTTCGAAGATATCCGTTCCATTGGCATCTTTCTGGTTCACCCACCAGGTGAAATTCATCAACAGTTTCTGGAACGCCCTTTCCAGGAAATCCCAGTCGGGTTGACCTGTTTTCTTTTTATCGGCTTCAAATACATACCACACTCCCCAGGCATGCACGGGCGGATTCACATCACTAAAGTTCCATTCGTAGGCCGGGATCTGTCCATTGGGATGCATATAATATTCGCGCAGCACCACTAACAATTGCTGTTTGGCGAAATCCGGATCCACCTGTACAAAAGTGGCGGCATGAAAGGCCAGGTCCCAGGCCGCAAACCAGGGATACTCCCATTTATCCGGCATGGAAATTATATTCCGGCAGGTCAGGTGCTGCCAGTCGTGGTTGCGTTTAAAATTCCGGGCAGGTGGCGTCTCGTCGGGTTCACCATTGAGCCATTTGTATACATCGAGATAATAAAATTGCTTGGTCCACATTAATCCTCCGGACGCGCTGCGGAGTAAGGTCTTATGCGCCGGTGATAGTTTTTTAGGAGTCAGCTTGTCATAATAATAATCAGTCTCCGCCTGCCGTTCTTCAAAGACCAGGTCAAAATCCACCCAGGGATCTTCCAGTTGTTTTTTGCTGAGCCGCAGGTGGAAAAAAGCAGACTCACCTGGCAGTATTTTTTCCTTTAACCACACCGCCGCTTTTGTTCCCTTTTTGGAAAGATTGATCGTCGCGGCTTTATCCACCACATAATTATTGATCCCGTCTTTTACAAAGGGGGTTTCGTTCGGGCGGTTATACATCCGTTCATTGTTCGTCTCATTATCACAGAAAACCTGTTCACCCCCCTGGTGGTAGAAGTAAAACTGCCCGTTGCGTTCAGAACTGGTTTGCAGGCAATGTGCATTCAAAGAACTGATCTCCGGTTTGGCAAAGCGGGGATTATGTCGCCAGAAATTGCGGAACCAGATATGCGGCAGTACATGTATGGTGGCCGCTTCAGGACCCCGGTTATACACGGTGATCTTCAGCAGGATATCATTCACATCTGCCTTGGCGTATTCGATATAACAATCAAAATACCGGTCTTCATCAAAAATCCCGGTATCGAGTAATTCATATTCAGGGCTCAGACGGTCCTTCCTGTTTTCCTTTACCAGGTCCAGGTAAGGAAAAGCCGCCTGCGGGTATTTGTATAAAAATTTACAATAAGAATGGGTGGGCGAGGAATCCAGCTGGAAATAAAGCTCCTTTACATCCTCGCCATGATTGCCTTCATTGTTGGCCAGCCCAAAAAGCCGTTCTTTTAAAATTGTATCCTTCCCGTTCCAGAAAGCAGGAGCCAGGCAAAGGATCTGGTCGGCATCGCAGAATCCGGCAATCCCTTCTTCGCCCCAGCGGTAGGTATAACTGCGGGCCAGGTCGTGATTGATATAGGTCCATGCATGCCCCTCCGGGCTATAATCCTCGCGGACAGTGCCCCATTGCCGGTCAGAGAGATATGGTCCCCATTTTTTCCAGTTCCGGTTGTTCGTTGATTGAGAAAGCCGTTCATTTTCAGCATTAACCATAGCGTACACTTAAAATATTGCCCCGATTCTTGATTTTTGTCACATATTATTAATCGCAATATAAATCAAAAACAGGCATGTCTTAAGTTTTCGCACAGGTATCTCTTGTGAATGCCGGATTAATTTTCCTGCATATATATATGCCGAAAGAAAAAGGGTTATTTCACAACTTCCGGAAAATAATTATTTAGCCATTGCATATGGAAGTGTATTGGTAATTCCCCCGGTCGAGTGTATCCAGGTACCTGACATGGAAGTCTGGGTGCTGTTCATCTTACCTTTCAGCCGGAAGCTGACAGTGGAACCGGCATTGGCACAATTGATATAAATACTATCCGTGCCTGATACTAACGTGTAAGTGCCTTCGTACTTACTTACATTCACATTGGCTGTATCATTCATGGAGCCGCCGGAAAAGCTTACAAAATACCGGGCAGTGCCGTTGGTTCTAAGCAAGGTGGCATGTTCCCATACACTGCTGTTGATTGCTCCTTTCCAGAAAGGTGCACCAGGAGTGGCATTACTACCGCCTGAATTGTCTTTGCTGCAGGCAATCAGGAAAAGGGTTAAAGCTAAAAAAGCGAAAGAACGCGAAACGAGGGATTGAAAAAATGACTTACACATAGTTGTTGATTTTTTCAAAACTAAGCCAGCCAACCAGTGTACAGAATACATAAAATGTAGTAGACAACACCCAAATAGGCAAAAGCGCTGAACGATATTTCAAAATATACCAAGAAAGTGGTATTGGGTCGTGTACTGTAGCTGTTTACCTTTACCCTGAAACCTTAATCCCCTCACCCATCCTGTTGCCCTTTACCATATCATTAATGAGTTGAGTTATACGGAATTTTATTTCCGTTTTAATAGCCTGATCCCTGCCGGCCGGTTACTGCCTGCAGGAGAAGTACCCGTGTACATGAAAAAAACAGCCCGGGATGCCTGTCCTTATCCTGCCCTTCATCCTGATCAAACATAACAGTAACCATCGAAGCAGGTGTTCCGGCTTGTCCTCCGAAGCTCAACCAGCCGAAAGGCGGGTTGAGCGAAAGAGGATTTTTTCCTCCGTTAAAAATTACCAGCTGTACTTTCGTCAACAGATGAAATTTTCTGGAAAACAAAGAGCGGGGTAAAAGGTACAGACCACTTATAGTGAAGGGTTTGAGATTCCCCACTTCGCTTTCACCATTTAATATCATATTGATTATCCGCCTCGTTTTTTTTGAAAAATACCGGAATCAGGGTATCTTCTTGTATACGAAACTTTTTATATTCGTTTATACGCTATACCTGTTACAATGAGAAATTTTTTCAAATCAACAGCTTTAATTGCTTTATTATTTCTGTCCATTCTCCCTGCCCTGGCACAACCTGTAAGGCCAATACTGGATACTAATACACCCACAGCTGAATTTGAATTCAACAAAAGGATAAAAATGGCTTTTAAGAATGACGGTATCCACCTGGTCGTATATACCGGTAAGGCTTACGATGACAAAAGTACTGTTAAGATGTACCTCTATAACTGGCACACCGGCTTGCCGGATACGATGGCTGAGATCAATGCACTCAGGGAAGATTTCTATAAAGGGTATAGCCAGGCCAGCAGCTTTAATATACCCGAGCCATTTGCAGCAGACCTGATTGACAGGACCGTCTTTGCCGATGGAAAGAAAATGGCAAGGACAGAAGAATTGGTCCCCCATAAACATGGCGCCCTTCTTGAAATATGGAGTATGAAGAAAGGGAATATGGATGCCGTAATAAAGAAAAAGCAGTTGAATGAACCCGACATGACTGAAAGCCTGGAAATACCAGTTTGTCCCGGCATACCGGTCTGTGCCCTTTTAAGCGAAACGCAAAACGGAGACTACAAGGATATAATCATCTATGATATGGAAGCTGATACAGTTATCAGCAAGCTGGTAAATTTTTCAAAATACAGGCAGTATGCTGCCGCTCAGCGGCAGTTCCCGAAAGACTCTGCAGACTTTGTCAATGCAGCCATTGACAAAGCCCGGCAGGATTCCATCAGAATGACGGATTCTAAAAAAGCCGAAGAGCAACAATTCAATGAACTGAAAAAAAAGGTACCCCGTTTTATATTCGTTAAAAATCAGCAACTGGCATTATTGCAATCGGAAGGATGGAAAATAGAAAAACGGGTGGAAGGCAGTGATATCTGGAGAAATGAGTTCGACAGTAAATTTAACTGGGAACTGACCCTCCAGCCTGGTCGTATGTACACCATCCTTATCGTAACGATGGACAGTCGAACCAGCTACAATGCATTTGCTTACCTGGATGATGATAAAGAGACGAACCTCGAAAAAACAGTTTGGGGGGAAAATAATATCTACCAGACCGGCATATACAATAATAGTCTATTGTACACGATCAGCCGGGCGGTGTATGTGAACAAATCCACCAGGGCTGACCTCAGAACAACTATCCGGTGTTATGGTTGCGGGGAAAACCGGGTTGATGATGGAAGTGCAATTTACCTGCTGAGCCGGCCAAAAACAAACACGGGACAAATTCGGCTTGCGGCTCTTGCCAATAAGGACATTGATGTGATCAGCCTGAACCATAAGGATAAACCGGTTAACACAGAAAAACCGGAACCTGAAACAGATGACCTGGCTTTCAGAAAAAAATTCATCGCGGACATAAAAAAAACCATGTCCAAGCCAGGCCGTATATTGAAAGAGGAAATTGTGAGTTATGATGTGCCGTCCGGTATGTCTTACCCGGTTCATACGGCCTTTGCCCCGGATATGAAACGCACATTGATCATCCTGAATGAAGGTGAAGGCAATATAGCCCGTTTTCAGGCAGATCTTGAGGGTTTTGATAAACTGCTGGAATCAGGTCCGGTTAAAACAGAGAATGTGAATGGATATTGTATCAGCAAGTATACCACGATTGGCCCGGTAAATACTGTATATGTGGGAGTAAGGGAAAGCAGGGATGTAAAACTCACTATCCTTGTCTTTATTGAAAAAGATGAAAAGGCATATGCCGAATATGTCAAACTCAGGGGAGAACTGGATGAAAAAAACAAAAAAACAAAAAAGGAAGATGCGCTAAAATATGCTTCAGAAGATTTCGACTGGTCAACTAAAACAAACAGGATCTACAGTTATACAGAAGAATTTAAAAAATATGCTGCTACATTATTGGCTGAGCTGAAATCAGGACATAGCAACTGGAGTTCAGAAAAGTACATTGACCAGTTCAACCGGTTACTGGATGAATCCGCCAAACTCAGTCGGGGTATTACCCCGAATCTTCCTTCCTGGAGCAGCAGTAATCCTAATGGAGCAAAATACAGCTCCTGGAAAGAAAAATATCAATCAGCAGCAGCGGAAATCACACGTGGTGTCAGTGAAATGAAAGAAGCAGCGGAAGAGAGCAGGTCATCCGGGAAAGCTGTGGATTATTATAAATACATGGGGGGATTGAATAAAGTGGTGGCGGGTGCAAACGCTATACTTAAACTCCGGACTAATTAAGGTAGTTGTAAATCTATGTAATATCATAAATCAGGCTGTTATTATGAAACATATTATCCTTTATCTCCTTTTTTTGACAAGTGTTCCCATGCAGGCCCAGCAAACCATTGCAAACCTGTTACATGCCGGGCTTCAGGAAGCTGACAATGGGTTTTCGGGTTTCATGAAAGATACCCTGCACCGGAATGGCAGTATAGTGCTGAAAGAAGATATAGTAAATTCCTACCAGGGAGTAAGCCGGATTGTGTTCAGTTTTAAAAAAGACCATAAGTCCGTGATCATGAACAATACCCTGTATACGCTGAATGAAATGAAAATAGATGCCCGGTCCATATTAGCCGGAAATAAAGAATGGAAGGAACTGAAAGATGATTTTTATAAGCAATTCATGGGACAGGTGGATTATTTTACAAAAACCTATGCCGCTTTACTCAATGCCACCACGGTTATTATCCGGTCAGAAGATAAAGAGAACGATTTCTATCCCTTTTTCCTTGTCTATTTTTATCATAAAGGGATTCAGCTGCCCCCTGGAATTTCGGATGCAACTGAAATTGAAGAAAAACTGGATGTGGCCCCCTATTTTTCGATAGCCCTGAAAAAGAGATGGCCCACTGTTAACTATTATATGGAATACAGGGTGCATGGGGCTACCCGGCAGTAATTCCTGTTGTTACAGTTCTGTTCCATTCAAAAGAATAATTGCTGGTAAACTTAGATACCAGATCGTACCTTTATTCCGGTCGTATGAAAAAGTTCCTCAATTTCCTCCTGCTGATCAGTTCCTTTTTCGGTTACCTTGAATGGCCCCCGGATAATCATGGATTTATTTTTCAGCTGGAAGCGGATCTTCTCCGTATTGCCATTAATAATATCATGTCAGTGGCACATCCGTTTATTTTACTGCCTTTTGCCGGACAACTGATATTATTGATTACATTATTCCAGTCATCCCCCCGGCGTTGGCTTACGGTTACCGGAATGCTATGCACAGGGATCCTGTTACTACTTTTTTTATTGGTTGGTTTGCTGAAAGCGAATGTCTGGATGGTGGCCTCCACACTTCCTTTTATCCTGATTTCGTTACTTGTGCTGAAAATACATTTTCAGCAGAAAAGCGGTTTGTAAAAAGACCCCAGTCACCCTTTTATGCAATTGAAATTGTATACTTCACCGCATATATACAAAACTGCACGGGTTTGAGATTCCTCGCT
>CAZFLL010000017.1:38297-49223 GCA_964519865.1 uncultured Chitinophaga sp.
CCATTCCTGCATCTAATAAATAAGTACAGCCAGTGCGGTTGGAAAGTGAGTAAAGGGGCTGGCACAAAAACCAGTGATATGAAACATTTACTACACATTTCCGCCGCCTTCGACCAGCCAGAGCTGGTACAGAATCTCGTAGAACGGCTCGCTTACCGCCGTTATGATGCCGGTTATGATAAGGAAAAAATGCCTCCCGGCTGTAAGGCCCTGGAAACATCCTCCACAGAAGCTTATGTAAGTGGTACTTTGGGTATTGAAAGCCTCAATAAAAAAGAGCACTACAATATGCCTTTTATCACCAGTTTTATGTTTACCTGTATTAAGGGAAAAGAGGAGCCTTACCAACTCATTTGGAGCTGCTCTTTAAACTAAACTCCTATAATACAAAATAACAAGAAGCTAAGACACCAAGATTCCAAATAAGCACCTATGATCAACCGGTATTCTTAGAAGGGTTTGTTTTTGGTACTTGATACTTTTTTGGCATCTTGGATCTTGGCATCTTGGCCCTTTCTCTCCCTATTCGCCCCCCAAATCCCGCCATTCACCGATAATACCTGTTTACCAGCCCATTCCCGCTTGCCCCGAATGGTTCAGGGACTTAGTTTTGGTTAAAATTGATTGTATGGACCGCGAACAAAGACGTGAAGAAAGAAGACAGCGCCGGGAAGAATACCGGATGCGCTGGGACGAAACCCGACAGCAATATATGGCCAATGCCCCCCGTCACGGGCATGTATGGACCGGACTGTTTATTATTCTGATCGGTGTGGCTGCCCTGCTCAATGCCAGCATTCCGGATCTGCCTTACTGGCTTTTCAGCTGGCAGACCTTCCTGATCGGCCTGGGTCTCTTTCTCGGTCTGCGACATGGATTCAGGGGTTCGGCCTGGCTGATCCTGATTGTGATCGGTAGCGCCTTCCTGTTGCGCGACTTTTTTCCCGACCTGGCCCTTCGCCGTTATTTCTGGCCAATGGCTCTTATAGCCGTCGGCGGACTTATCATTCTTCGCCCCCGGCGTAAGTCCTGGGAACAATGCGTCCGCAGGGAACAAAAACTGAATACAAATAATCCCACGGGAACCAGTACAGGTACCTCCACCGGAAGTACAGACAGCTTTATGGGCTCCGGGGAAACCTGGAGTAAGGATGATTTTGTGGACTCCACTTCTATTTTCGGCGGTGATAAAAAAATCTTACTGTCCAAGGATTTTAAAGGCGGTGATATCGTGAACATATTTGGTGGCACTGAACTCAACCTGACGCAGGCCGATATCAACGGCAAAGTAACCATTGAGATCACCACCATTTTTGGCGGCACCAAACTGATCGTTCCCTCTAACTGGGAAGTGAAATCGGAAGTAGTATCCGTCTTCGGCGGACTGGAAGACAAACGCACCCTGAGCGCGATCGCCAGCAACAGCGATAAGATCCTGCTGTTGAAAGGAACAGTGATCTTCGGGGGAATTGAAATAAAAAGCTTTTAAAAGAGTATAGACGTTTAGTCGTTTAGAGGTTTAATCGAAATAAGATAACCTTCCGCTAAACAACAAACGCCTGAACACCTAAACCTTCAAACCAACCAACCTACTATGAACTGGTACTTAACTAAAATGGTCTTTCGCATTATCTGCGGAGAGGGCAAGCATACCGCCCAGTTTGATGAACAGTTACGCCTGGTGTCTGCCGGCAGTAAGGAAGAAGCCTTTCATAAAGCCCAGCTGATGGGTATGAAAGAAGAAGAAATGTTTTTTAACCAGCGGCTTCAGCTGGTACAATGGCAGTTTGTCAGCGTAAGTGAACTCTATCAACTCAATGACCTGATCGATGGTGCTGAATTGTACAGCCGGATCGAAGAAAGGGAGAACCCGGATTCCTACATGCATATTATCCAGCAAAAAGCGGAACAGATCCGGTTTGGCAATACACTCGAAATACTGAACCTGGCATAAAATGGCCAAATCCCCTTTATCCATACTGAAGTTCAGGTTGATCTTCATTTTCTGCTGGCTGATCATTGCCGCAGACCATGTCATGCTCCTGCATTTTTTTGGATTACCGTGGGAAGCCTCGGCTATAGATGCCTTAATAAGCAATACGTTATTATTACTTAATTGTCTGCTGGTAATGATCGTACTCCGATATTACCTGCCGAGAGGTCAGCAATATATCAATGTATTCGCCCTGAGCCTGTTGCTGACCATTGCCTGGTTACTACTGAGCAAATGGATCTTAGGACTTTTACTGAATGAATATGATGGTTATAAATTACTACTGCACAATTCCCTCTCCATCCGTTTCAGTATGGCCTTCCTCTTACTGGGTTTTATTACGATGGTGAGTATACTCTGGTACAGTCAGCTCGAACAAAAAGAACAGGAGGAGCGGAAAAAAGATGCCGAAAAACTGGCCCGGGAAGCAGAGCTCTTTAAACTGCGCCAGCAATTGCAACCGCATTTTTTATTCAACAGCCTTAACTCGATCAATGCCCTGATTGGCAGCCGGCCGCAGGAAGCGCGGAAAATGGTGCAGCAGCTTTCTGATTTTTTAAGAGGCACCATTAAAAAAGACGAAACCCAATGGGTTACGTTGAAGGAAGAGTTGCAATACCTCCAATTATACCTGGATATTGAAAAAGTGCGTTTTGGCAACCGCCTGGCCACCGACATAGCAATTGATGAAATAACCCATTCCCTGAAATTACCAGCCCTGCTTCTTCAGCCCATTGTGGAAAATGCGATCAAGTTCGGATTATATGATACGATTGGCGAGACGGTGATCGAGATCAGCGCGGTAAAAGAAGAAAATCACCTGGTGATCAGGGTAAAAAATCCCTTTGACCCGGAAACCTCCTCGCCCAAACAGGGTACTGGTTTCGGACTTAATTCAGTACAGCGGCGACTTTACCTCCTGTTTGCCCGGAATGACCTGGTCACAACTGAAGCAACCGGAAATATATTTATTACTATTGTGCGGATTCCGCAAGTATAAAATTGACCAATTATGAGTAAAATTATTATTATCGACGATGAACCCCTGGCAAGAAGTGTGGTACGGGAATACCTGCAGCAGCACCCGGAACTGGAAGTGCTGGCGGAGTGTGGTGACGGATTTGAAGGGGTGAAAGCCATCCAGCAACATCAGCCAGACCTGATCTTCCTGGATATCCAGATGCCCAAGATCACCGGGTTCGAAATGCTGGAACTGCTGGATCAGCCGCCGTCTGTAATTTTCACCACCGCTTTTGATGAATTCGCCATCAAGGCCTTTGAAGCGCATGCGGTGGATTATTTGCTGAAACCGTTCAACCAGGAACGATTTGATAAAGCCATTGCCAAATGGGCCGATCAGCAGGATTCAGCGCCTGAAAAAAACACCCAGGAATTGCTGGAATCCGCCTCCTTATCACCTTCCCAGCGTCAGCGCATCGTGGTCAGGAATGGCAGTAAGATTAAAATTATTTCTGTCAACGATGTGTGGTACCTGGAAGCGGCGGATGATTATGTCAAGATACATACCACCGAAGGTTATTTCCTGAAGAATAAAACCATGACCCATTTTGAACAGTCCCTGGACCCTGCACTCTTTGTACGCTCCCATCGTTCCTATATTGTAAATGTGCAGCAGATCACCCGGATCGATCCCTATGAGAAGGACAACCATGTGGCTGTTCTCCGCTCAGGAGCAAAAGTACCGGTAAGCCGTTCGGGTTATGCAAAACTGAAGGAAGTGCTGGGCTTATAATGAACATTGCCCTTCGCCAGGCTCAGGGCGACATTTGCTGTGATGCTGAGCCTGTCTGTCCGGTAGGCAGGCTTGTCGAAGCATAAGCACGGAAATGTATTTAATGCGAATGCCTTCTTTTGATCACACCTCCTGATGCCTCCTTGATGGTATTGGCAAAAACAAAAGCCTTCGGATCCACTTCACTGACGAGATTCTTGAGCTTGCGGAGTTCAAGCCGGGTAATCACCGTAAAGATGATATCACATTCCGCACTCACTTCAAATTTTCCAGGCAGGAATCCACGCTCCCCTTTATACACGGTAATTGCCCGGCCCAGTTTATTGACCAGCTGATACTTGATGGCTTCACTGTTACCCGATACGATGGTCACCCCGGTATAAGCCTGTAATCCTTCGACCACATAATCAATACAGCGGGTGGCCGTAAAATAAGTCAGGATAGAATAAAGCGCGGTTTCAATACCAAACCTGAAACCGGCAATGGTGAAGATGACGATATTGATACCGAGGATAATTTCTGTAATGGTAAATGAAGTCCGTTTCAGTGTATAAACAGCCAATACCTCAATACCATCCAGCGCGGCACCGGTCCGCATGATTAAACCGATACCAATTCCCAGGAATGCACCCCCGAAAATACAGATCAGTAGTTTGTCAGCAGTTAATCCATAAACAGGTATCAGCATCAGGCAAATACCCAGTAAAACCACACATAATAATGTCCGGAGGGCAAACCGCTGCCCGATGGTATAATAACTGACGATGATCAGCGGAAGGTTGAACAATAAAATAACCAGTCCCAGGTTAAAATCATAAATCTCATGCACCAGCAGGGAAATACCGGTGATTCCTCCATCAAAGAAATGATTCGGAACTAAAAATAACTTCAGGGCTATGGCGGCTATAGTTACACCAACAACAGCCAGCAAACCATCCAGGGCCAGTTGACTGGGACTGCTCTCATGATGCCCCTGTAAGCTGGCTTCCAGCCGGGCATTGATCCGCTTCAGGTTATCGGCTTTCTTTTCATTCAGGAGTTTTTTGGCACTCTCCGTAAAATACTGGTGGGCCGTGAGAAATTCGGTCTGCATAAGCAGCCACTCCGGGCCTGTCTTTTGTTTACCTGATTGTTTCAGTTCTTCCAGGAGTTTAGCCGATGTCTGGTCATATTCATCCGTGCCAAAATAAAACAGGTCCGCATCAGCCATGATCTGTCCCAGGTGATCCACGGGCGTCTGTGGTATGCGTGTGGCCATAATGATCCGGCAAACCCTGGCGATCTGTTCGGTATTATATCCGAACCGCGGCAGGTGTTCTTCTGCAATACGGCAGGATAACTCCTCATGCCCATCTGACTGATGCAGAAAACCGGCATCGTGAAAAAGAGCTGCCGTTTTGATCAGTATCAGGTCTTCCCCTTCCACCTGCTCGGCTTTAGCCAGCGTAATGGCGGAATTCAGTACTGACCGGGTATGTGCAGCCGTATGATAAGTCACCCAGGAAGGCAGCTCATGTTCAAGCTTTGGCAGCAGGAAATTATAGGCGTTTTCGTATTGCATGTCCTTACAAGTTAAAATAAATATTTTAATCCACTACTTCATAGGTGTTAACCGGCTGGGACTTATTCTTCAGGTGCAATTCCCCGACTGGTTTACAGCTGAATGATTCTTTCACCTTCTGATAGGACGATTCATTGATCAGGATTTGTCCGGGCTGTGCGGCTGATTGTAACCGTTGGGCCGTATTCACCACGTCCCCGATCACTGTATAATCGAGGCGACGGAGTGTGGCGGAACCAATATTACCAGAGATCATTTCTCCTGAATTTATACCAATCGAAACATTGGGTGTAAAGGCGTTCTGGTCCAGTTCCTTCGGCAGCTGCGCGATTTTTGCACGTACCGACAGGGCGGCATCAATTGCCCGGTCAAGATGGTATTCACCCCGGAATACAGCCATTATCGCATCCCCGATAAATTTATCAATATACCCTCCCTGGGCAATGATCTCTTTGACCATCACATCAAAATAACTGTTGAGCAGCTTCACCACCCTGTCCGGGGTTTCATTCTCGCTGATGGAGGTGAACCCGCAGATATCAAAGAAAGCTACGGTGCAATCCACGGTTTCATTGGCGGCGAGTGAGGATTCAAATTCCCGTCCTCCCATAAAATTCAGAACGGTTTCATCCACATACATCTTCAGGATATTATTCTCCTTGATCGCCTTCACGGTTTCCCGCAGCTGGCTTACATGCTTGATGGTCTTCTCCATGGTCAGTTCAAGATCTTCAAAATTGACCGGCTTGGTGATGAAATCAAAAGCACCCCGGTTCATGGCCGTACGGATATTGTCCATATCCCCGTACGCGGACACGATCACCGATTTCAGCAAACCATTCTGTTCATTCAGCCTGGTCAGCAGGGTGAGCCCGTCCATCTCGGGCATGTTGATATCACTCAATACCACATCCACATCGTGATGCTGCTCGAGTTGTTCGAGCGCATGCACGCCATTGGCCGCAAACACGAACTCATACAGGTGCTCGCGTATTTTCTGCCGGAATTTCTGACGGATCAGTACTTCCAGGTCTGCTTCATCGTCTACAACAAGTATTTTGGCCATCAGATCAGTGTTTTTAATTTTTCTTTTAATTCTGTAAAATCAACCGGCTTGGTCAGGAAATCGTCCGCACCCAGTTGTTTGGCGGTATTGAAGTTCTCCGCATCCCCGTAAGCTGTGATCATCATCACCACAGGTGGCGGTTTCAGGTACTTTGTTTTGATCTGGCCCAACAGTTCCAACCCGCTCATGCCCGGCATATTGATGTCAGATAATATGAGCACGGCTTCCTGTTCGTGTTCGTTCAGGTAGCGCAAGGCCTGTTCCCCTGAAAAGGCAAAATCAAAATGCATTTCCCCGCTTTTTATTTCACGGCGGAATCGCTGTTCAAAAAGTGTCTGTACGTCTGTTTCATCATCAACTACAAGGATTTTCATAATTGTTTCAATGTTTAAATGGTAATGTTATTCTGAATTCGGCATATTCTCCTTCCCTGGTATCCACCAGCAACTGACCACCATGCCCCTTGGTGATAATGTCATAACTCATACTGAGCCCGAGGCCGGTTCCTTCTCCGGTGGGCTTGGTGGTAAAAAACGGCTGGAATATTTTATCCAGTACTTTCTGAGGCACCCCTGCCCCATTGTCCCGTACCCGTATTTCAATGGCATTCCCCAGGTTTTTTGTGGTCACCTGGATCAGTGGCTCATAGCCCCCGCCAGCCTGTTTCCGCTTCTGTGCAACCGAATAAAACGAATTGGTTATCAGGTTCAGGAGCACCCGGCCGATATCCTGTGATGCCACCATGATTTCAGGGAGATCGGCCTCCAGGTGGGTTTCTGTTTTAGCATTAAACGATTTATCCTTTGCCCTGAATCCGTGAAAGCTCAACCGCAGGCATTCATCCGCCAGGTTATTGATATCTGTCAACTCCTTCTGTCCGCTGCTGGTACGGCTGTGCTGCAGCATCCCTTTTACGATCGAATCGGCTCTTTTGCCATGAAAAGAAATTTTTTCATTGTTCTGCTTTATATCATCCGCGAGCAGAACCGCTTCGGTTGTTTTACCTGCCGCCAATTCTGCCTTCATTTCATCAATCAGTTCTGTATTTACTTCCGAAAAATTATTGACAAAATTCAGCGGGTTCTGAATCTCATGGGCTATTCCGGCGGTGAGCTCACCCAGGCTGGCCATTTTCTCCGATTGCACAAGTTGGGATTGGGTGGTTTTCAATTGCACCATGGCCTGTTCCAGTTTTTCATTTTGCTGTAGTACCAGCTTTTTGGCCTGCTGTTCCCTTTTTTTACTACGCCAGAAGATAACCGCCAGTGCAGTCAGCAGTACGGCTGCCGCACTTAAGAAATAAACGATCATCCGGTTCCGGAAAGCGTTTTTCTCCTCCACCAGCTGTTTCTGCCGTTGCATATCCTCAAAAGCCATCCGTTGTGCTTTTTCCACTACTTTTTCACCGTAGAGGCTGTCTTTTAATGTATAAAACCGTTCCAGGTAAGACAAAGTACTATCGGTGTTGGGCAGCACCCGGTAATAATTAACCATTAAATTCAATGCACTCATCCGGGCAGTAAGGTTTGCCGATTTTGTATAATCATTTACCAGGGAGGTATAGTAAAGCGCTGAATCCATCTTTTTCTCCTGTATATAATACTTCGCTATCCAGCCATTGACCGTGTTTTTCATACCCCTGTTCCGGATAGCAAAAGGGGTCATTGCCGCCTGGTGATAAAACTGTACCCGGTCCATGCTTTCAGCAAACCCGCTAAAATTCAACAGTCCCATTGGGATAACGGGCTCTAAATTTTTCTCCACCGCCAGTTTGTAACTTTCCAAATAAAGCTGCAATGCCGAATCCCTTTTCGATTCCTGGAGGAACATCTTTCCCAGGTTATTCAGGTCAAAACAGGTAAATAAGAAATCATTTCCTTTGCGGGAACATTCCAAGGCCTTTGTCATATAGAACCTGGACAACTGCATGTTATTGGGATAACAGTTTCCGAGGTTATTATAGGCAATGCCTATCGCCTGTGCATTGCCGGTTTTTTCAGCCAGTTCGAGTGATTCATACAACATTCTCAATCCCTCTGTGGTATTTCCATTCCGGGAAGTAATAAAGCCCAGCTCAGCCAGTACAGACGCCTCCAGTACCTTATCCCCCCGCTTCCGGGCACCTTCGAGTATCAGTTGATGGTAATAAAGAGAACGTTCCGGTGTAAGCTCATCAGAATAAGCTACGATATCATAAAATATCGAGATACGGTCGGCCGGTATTGACGCCTCCCACAACCGTTGCATGGCACTATCCCGGTTAAGCACCAGGGAGTGGTGGCTTTTGTTGGAAAAGGCAACTGAGGTAAGGCTATCCACATAGCTTTTGGGTAATACCTGCGTCATTCCGGTCAGGGACAACAAAAGAAAACATATCGGAAATAACTGTTTCATCATATTTTAAGAAATTGGCAATTCAATGGTAAACGTTGTTCCTTCCCGCTCTCTTGTCTCCACCGATATGGTGCCCCCATGTGCTTTTATTATATCGTATGACAGAGACAGTCCCAACCCTGTTCCCTGGCCGGTGGGCTTGGTGGTAAAAAAGGGTTGAAATATTTTATCTAAAGCAGGCCCTGGAATCCCGTTCCCATTGTCTTTCACGATCAGTTCCACCTTGGATCCCGATCTCCTTGTACTGATCTCAACACTGGGCAGATACCCTTCATTAGCCTGCTTTGATTTTTCTGTTATTGCGTAAAAAGCATTAGTGATCAGGTTCAGGATCACCCTTCCGATATCCTGCGGAACAATACTGATACGGCCAATCGTTTCATCATAATGCGTAACCAATGTGGCGTTAAAGGTTTTGTCTTTAGCCCTCAATCCATGATACGCCAGTTTTAAATATTCGTCAGCCAATACATTAATATCTGCCGGCTCTTTCACCCCGTTGCTGCTGCGGCTATGCTGCAGCATCCCTTTTACAATGGCATCCGCCCTTTTGCCATGGTGGAGGATCTTTTCCAGGTTCTGTTGAACATCACCGGCAATTACTTTTACTTCTTCTGTATTCCCTTTATCCACTTCTTCCAGCATTTCGCTGATCAGTTCATTACTTACTTCGCTGAAATTATTGACAAAATTCAACGGGTTCTGTATTTCATGCGCAATACCGGCGGTCAGCTCGCCCAGGCTGGCCATTTTCTCCGACTGAATCAGCTGTGATTGGGTGGATTTCAGTTCTTTCAGGGTGTTATCCGCCTTTTCTTTCTGAAGATCGGTTTCCGCTTTTTGTTGCTGCAATAAATTATAAGCCCTTTTCTGTTGACGATTATTCCGGTAGATCAACCCGATCATAAAGACAGCCACCCCGATTCCGCCAAGTAATATATACAACTTCCTTTTATTATCAGCGGCGATCCGTTCATTTTCTTCGTTCTGCAGCCGGATCTGTTCATCCAGGGTCAATCGCTGAAAAGCCGCCAGCCGTTTCAGTTTTTCCCCCGTCAAACTATCTTTTACTGTAAGCGCCAGCCGGAGGTATTTATTGGTACTATCCACCTGCCCTTTCATTGAATACGCGGTAGCCAGGTGCTGATACGCTTTTCCCAGGTTGATTTCGCTGGCCACGAATGAAGTAACAGCGCCCAGTGACTTTATTTCCGGCAGGTTAATGGACGCATAGTACAGCACCGAATCAGCCTGGTTTCTTTTCGTATAATAATTGATCAGGTCCTCATAGGTACCCGCCACTGCAGTGGTATTTCCTGTGGCCTTGCCGCTTTGCAGTGACTGATGATAATAATACAGGGCCAGGGAATCGTTTCCTTTTTCACGGAAAACATCCCCCATGACCGACCATATATACGCCATGTATTTGGTTATTCCTCCCCGGTTGCCATACAACTCTGCTTCGCGGGCATATACCAGGGCAGAATCCGGTTGATTCAATAACATGTAATTGGTGGCCAGTACCATGTCACCAACGGTAACGCGGAAATCATTACCGGCTTCCAGCCCGATGCGGCGTCCTTCTTTAAAGTAATGCAGGCTTTCCGTACTGCCGGTCTGCAATTTCAGGTGACCATACATGTGATTCAGCATGGACAGTGTAATCAGCCGGTTTTTTCCGGGTGTGTTGAATGGTGTCAACTCCCAGGTATCTGTCTCCTTGCTGTCCTTAGCAAGCTGTATCGCGGTTGAAAGGTTCGTCAGTGCCTCATTGATCCGGCCCAGGTATATCTGCTGATACGCCATTTGTCCTTGTGTATAGGCTTCCTCGATCCGGCGTTTGTTTTTCCTCGCCAGTTCATAGCGGAACCTAGCGTAGTGCAAAGCCGAATCCCGGTTGGTCTCTTCATAAAAAGTATAAATGGCCCTTGACACACTGAACTTAACTGAATCTGCGTTGGTTTCCCGGTAAGCTATCCGCAGGCTGTCCGGGAGCAGGGTTTGTGCAGTCAAGGCAAAGGAGCTCCCAATTAATAATATAATGACGAAACGTTTCATTTATGATAAAGAATCAGGTAATTGAATAATAAAAGTGGTTCCTTCCCCTTCTTTTGTTTCCAGCTTAATTTCCCCGCCATGTGCTTTTACAATATCATAAC
>CAZFLL010000018.1:0-13776 GCA_964519865.1 uncultured Chitinophaga sp.
CCGAAGTGGCCGATAGTTTTTTCTCTATTGCGATTAATGGTATTGAAGAAGTGGCGCGTGAAAAAGGCTATCATGTACTCATCTATCTCACCCATGAAAGCCTGGAACGTGAAGCCGAGATCCTGAATGAATTTAAAAGCGGCCGCGTGGATGGATTACTGATCTCGGTTACCCGGGATACCTGCACCGGCAACCATATCACGGAAGCGATTGAAGCGGGATTACCTGTTGTGTTTTTTGACCGTATGTGTGAGGATATAAAAGCAGCCCGGGTAATCACCGATGATTACGAAAGCAGTTATAAAGCCACCAGCCTGTTGCTGGAAAAGGGATGCCGTAAACCGGCCTTTCTGTCTATTTCACCCAATCTCTCCATCAATCAGAAAAGAGCTTCCGGTTACCTGGCAGCGGTGAATGAAGCCGGAATAAAAACAGGGAATGACAGTATTGTGAACTGTGATGGTACGGATGAACATATCACACAGCAACTGCTGACCTTATTAAATAAAAAAAACCGGCCCGATGGCCTGATCGCTTCCGTGGAAAAACTGGTACCCCCGGTTTATTTTGTCTGCAGGGAGCTGGGCATCCGGATACCCGATGATATACAACTGATCGGCTTCACCAACCTGAATGCCGCCCCAATACTGAATCCATCACTGACCACTGTAACACAACCGGCCTTTGAAATAGGCAAATCGGCTGCTGCCCTGCTGTTCAAAGGCATTGAAAAAACAAGCTTTGACCTGAGTCGTGAAAAACTGGTCATCCCCTCCCGGTTACAGCTGCGTGACTCTACCCGCTAAGCTTACTTTTTAGTTAGGGCATTGCCCCCTATTTTTGCGACCACTCTTATTGTATGACAAAAGCTTTACTCTTTGACCTGAACGGCACCATGGTGGATGATATGGATTATCATATCCGCGCCTGGCACCGCATCAGCACCGAACTCGGTGCCCGCCTCAGCATGGAAGAAGTAAAAGCAGAATGTTATGGCAAAAATGGAGAAGTACTGGAGCGCATTTTCCCGGGTCGTTTCACGGCAGAAGAAAAAGACAGGATCAGTATTGAAAAGGAAATACAATACCGCCGGGAATTCAAACCCTGCCTGAAACTCCTGAATGGACTGGATCAGTTCCTGGCCCTGGCTCATCAGCAGGGCTGGAAAATGGCCATCGGTTCCGCCGCCATCATGTCCAATGTGGATTTTGTACTCGACGGACTAAATATCCGGCATTACTTTGAGGCCATCATCAGCGCCGACCAGGTTAAAAACAGTAAGCCTGACCCGGAGACATTTGCTACCTGCGCCCGGTTGCTGGGCGCCGATCCCGCCGATTGTATTGTATTCGAAGATGCCCCCAAGGGGGTCGAATGCGCTGACCGTGCCGGCATGAAAGCCGTGGTTCTCACCACCATGCATATAGAAGATGATTTCAATGACTACAAAAACATCCTGCTTTTCTCGCCTGATTTTACCCATCCGGGGCTGAAAGAACTGTTGGTAAAATAATAAATGTATTTTTTACACTTATTAATAAAAGTTTTATATTCGGTCTTTATTCAGCTTGTCATACACCGAATATGGAACAGGAATTTTATGTCATTGGCGCAGACTTCGGAACTGATTCAGTCCGCTCCGTGATCATCAACAGCCGCAACGGACAGGAAATAGCCTCGTCTGTTTTTTACTATCCCCGCTGGAAACAGCAACTTTATTGTAACCCTTCAAAGCAGCAGTACCGTCAGCATCCCTCCGATTACCTGGAAGGCATTGAAACCTCTATACGGCATTGCATTGAGCAGGCCGGGCCGGAAGTGGCAAAACGTATACGGGCCATTTCTGTAGATACAACAGGCAGTACCCCGGTAGCGGTGGATAAAACAGGAACGCCGCTTTGTTTTTTACCGGGACTGGAGAATAATCCCAATGCGCTCTTTGTATTGTGGAAGGACCATACTTCCACTGCGGAAGCCGAAGCGATCAATCAGCACGCGACAAAATATGATATCAACTACCTGCAGTTCGTGGGTGGTATTTACAGCAGTGAATGGTTCTGGGCCAAACTCCTGCATATTCTCCGTGAAGATGCGCAGGTGCGTGAACATATTTACAGTTTCGTGGAGCATTGCGACTGGATTCCCTATGTACTCACCGGGGGCAACGACGCACAGCAACTCAGACGCGGGGTATGCAGTGCCGGGCATAAAGCTTTATTCGCGGCTGAATTTGGTGGTCTCCCACCCGATTCCTTCTTCAGTGAACTGGATCCCTTATTAAAAGGCTTTACCCGGAAATTATTTACCCGCACTTATACTTCGGCTGAAGCAGCTGGTACTATCTCGGCTGAATGGGCCGGGAAACTGGGGCTTCCAACTGATGTGGTGATTGGTATTGGTGCTTTTGATTGTCATATGGGTGCAGTGGGCGGACAAATAGAACCTTATTATCTCAGCAAGGTCATGGGCACTTCCACCTGTGATATACTCGTGGCTCCGAAAGCCGATATGGAAAACAAACTGGTGAAAGGGATCTGTGGCCAGGTGGATGGATCTGTAATACCCGGTATGATCGGCCTGGAAGCCGGTCAGTCCGCCTTCGGCGATGCTTATGCCTGGTTTAAAAAAATACTCAGCTGGCCCCTGCAGGAGATCGAAGATGAAACACTCCGTGATAAAATCGCCGATAACCTGATCAGCCGTTTATCTGCTGAAGCCGCTAAAATACCAGTTGCTGAAAATGATGAACTGGCCCTCGACTGGCTCAATGGACGCCGTACCCCCGATGCCAATCAACTCGTGAAAGGGGCATTTACGGGTCTTGATCTCGGAACAGATGCGCCCCGAATGTTCAAAGCCCTGGTGGAAGCCACCTGCTTCGGCGCCAAAGCCATCACTGATCGGTTTATTGAAGAAGGCATTCCCGTAAAAGGACTGATCGCCCTCGGTGGTGTGGCCCGCAAATCACCCTATGTAATGCAGACCATGGCCGATGTGATGAATATGCCGATCCGTATTCACAGCAGTGAACAGACCTGTGCTGCCGGGGCCGCCATGTTTGCCGCCACGGTGGCTGGTATTTATCCAACGGTGGAAGAGGCCATGCAGTCCATGGGTCAGGGATTTGATAAGGAATACAAACCCATCCGGAAAAATGTATCCCTGTATAAAAAGAGATTTAAACGTTATAAAAAACTGGGAGCCTTTGCCGCCCGTTAAGTTGAACGATAATTATATAGTATGAGTAAATACACACATATCCAGGAAGAAGCCTATGCAGCCAATATGCAGCTGCCGCAGCTCGGTCTCGTACTCTTCACGTTTGGCAACGTCAGTGCCGCCGATCATTCATTGGGTGTGTTCGCGATCAAACCCAGTGGCGTGGCGTACGAAGAACTGAGTCCGGATAAAATGGTGATCGTAGACTTTGACGGAATAACGGTGGAAGGTTCACTCCGTCCTTCCTCTGATACTAAAACGCATGCCGTTTTATATAAACACTGGAACAAAATCGGTGGCGTGGTGCACACACATAGTACCTATGCCACAGCCTGGGCCCAGTCGCAACGCGATATTCCCATCTTTGGCACCACCCATGCGGATTACAATACCGTCGATATCCCCTGTGCCCCGCCAATGAGTAATGAAATGATCAAGGGGAATTATGAATATGAGACCGGTTTCCAGATCCTGAATTGTTTTGCGGAGAAAAAACTCAATTACCAGGAAGTGGAAATGGTATTGGTAGGCAATCATGCCCCTTTTACCTGGGGAAAGAATGCCGCCAAAGCGGTGCATAACAGTGCGGTGCTGGAGTTTATTGCCAAAACGGCCCTGCTGACCGAACAGATCAACCCTGATGCACCCAGGCTGAAAGACGCACTCAAGCAAAAACATTACGAACGCAAACACGGACCTGACAGTTATTACGGTCAGTAATTTATTTATCATTCAAAACGCTATATGAAAAAGACAAAACTCATTTTAATGGCCGCCTTTGCCCTGCAACTGGCCGCTTGTAATAATGGTACCGAAGCCGGTAAAAAAGAAGGAAAGGCGGCAGGTATCACGGAGAAACCCTTTGGCACATTCGATGGCAAAGCGGTTACTGAATACACCCTGACCAATGCCTCCGGCATGCAGGTGAGTATCATCAACTATGGTGGTGCCATTACAAAAATCATCACCCCGGATAATAAAGGCCGGATGGGTGACGTGGTACTGGGCTTTGACAGCATCCAGGGATACCAGCAAAAAGGCAATCCCTATTTCGGTGGACTGATCGGCCGCTATGGTAACCGTATCGCCAAAGCAAAATTCTCCTTAGACGGGAAAGAGTATACATTGGCGGCCAACAATGGGGTGAACGCGCTTCATGGTGGCAATAAGGGCTATGATAAAGTATACTGGAATATCGAGAAGCAGGCCGGCGACAGCAGCCTGAAACTCACGTATACCAGTCCGGATGGGGAAGAAGGTTATCCCGGTACACTTAAAATGGAAGTAATCTATACCCTCAATGCTGCCAATGAACTTAAGATTGAGTATGCAGCAAGTACAGATAAAGCCACACCCATTAACCTGACCTCTCATGCTTATTTTAATTTAAGTGCAGGTGCCGATAGTACCATCCTCGGTCATGAACTGATGATGAAAGCCGCACAATACACACCGGTTGATTCCACCCTGATCCCCACCGGTAAAATTGATTCAGTAGCCAATGGCCCGATGGATTTCAATACGGCCAAACCCATCGGACGTGATATCGCCAATGTAAAAGGAGGCTATGACCATAACTGGGTACTGAGCCGGAATGGTACCGGACTTGAACTGGCAGCTAAACTCGTACACCCGGCCAGCGGACGCGTGATGGAAGTTTACACCACCGAACCCGGACTCCAGTTTTATTCCGGTAATTTCCTGGATGGCACACTGACCAATACCAAGGGCGGAACAAAATATGTATGGCATGGCGCGCTTTGCCTGGAAACACAGCATTTCCCGGACAGTCCTAACCAGCCTGCGTTCCCGTCCACTATATTAAAACCCGGTGAGACCTATCATCATACCTGTGTCTATAAATTTTCCACTCAACAATAGTTTCAATTTTATTTTATGCAATTACCTGATTTAAAAAAATGGTCTGTATGGTTTATAACCGGCAGCCAGCACCTGTATGGGGAAGAGACCCTGCGACAGGTGGACGAACATTCTGCCAAAATTGCCAGCACCCTTGACGGGTCGAAACATATACCGGTACAGGTGGTTTTTAAACCCGTGGTTAAAACACCGGAAGAAATATTCAACCTGATCAATGCGGCTAACAATGATGCCAGCTGTATTGGTATCATTACCTGGATGCATACTTTTTCTCCCGCTAAAATGTGGATCAACGGGCTGAAGATCTTACGAAAACCTCTCCTGCATCTCCATACTCAGTTCAACCGGGATATTCCCTGGAGTACGATCGATATGGATTTCATGAACCTGAACCAGAGTGCACACGGTGACCGTGAATTTGGATTTATCATGAGCCGTATGCGGATGAACCGTAAAGTGGTGGCCGGTCACTGGCAGGATCCCGAAGTACAACAAAAGATCAGTATATGGGCCCGTGCCGCTGCCGGCTGGCAGGATTGGCAGGGCGCCCGCTTCTGCCGCTTTGGTGATAATATGCGCCAGGTGGCCGTAACCGAAGGCGATAAAGTAGAAGCAGAGATCAAATTTGGTTACAGTGTCAATACATACGGAGTGGGTGACCTGGTAGCTGTGATCAATAAAGTAAAGAATTCAGCGATTGATGATCTCATTGCTGTTTATAACAAAGAATATAAGCTGGTTCCTGCGTTGAAGAAAGGTGGCCGTCAATATGACTCATTACGGGATGCCGCCAGGATTGAAATCGGGATGCGGACCTTCCTGGAGCAGGGTGGTTTCAAAGGATATACGGATACCTTTGAAGACCTGCATGGCATGCGCCAGTTACCCGGTATTGCTTCCCAGCGACTGATGGCCGAGGGTTATGGATTTGGTGGTGAAGGCGACTGGAAGACTTCTGCTTTGGTACGCGCCATGAAAGTGATGGGCAGCGGATTAGCCGGTGGTAATTCCTTTATGGAAGATTATACCTATCATTTTGAACCGAAAAATAATTTAGTACTGGGTTCACATATGCTGGAGATCTGTCCCAGTATTGCCGGTGACAAACCCAGTTGTGAAATTCACCCGCTGGGTATTGGTGGTAAGGAAGATCCGGTACGACTTGTATTTACTGCCAAAGCCGGTCCTGCGCTGAATGCTTCAATGGTGGATATGGGTAACCGTTTCCGCTTACTCGTAAATGAAGTGGAAGCCGTGAAGCCGGTGAAGGCCTTACCTAAATTGCCGGTAGCCCGTGTGCTCTGGAAACCAATGCCGGATATGGTAACAGGCTGCAGTGCCTGGATACTCGCCGGTGGGGCCCACCATACCTGTTACAGCCAGAACCTCAGTTCAGAAGGACTGCAGGATTTTGCTGAAATGGCCGGAATTGAATTTGTTCTGATCGGCAAAAACACCAATCTTTATCAATTCAAGAATGAATTACGCTGGAACGACGCCTCATATAAATAAATAACCTCAAAAATCTCTTGCCATGAATGGTATATCGGGTTTTGATATCCTCATCTTCGTCATCTATTTTATACTGGTAGCCGGATACGGTTACTGGGTGTACAACAAGAAAAAGAAAGCGAGCATCACTGCTTCACACGATTACTTCCTTGCGGAAGGTTCACTGACCTGGTGGGCCATCGGGGCTTCCCTGATCGCTTCCAATATCTCTGCCGAGCAGTTTATCGGTATGAGTGGTAACGGTTATTTTGTAGGTATCGCGGTAGCGGCCTATGAGTGGATCGCTGCCCTCGCGCTTATTATCATTGCGGTCTGGTTCATGCCCGTGTACCTGAAGAACAAGATCTACACGATGCCGCAATTCCTCAAGACACGTTATAATGAAACCGTATCCCTGATCATGGCGATCTTCTGGTTATTGTTATATGTGTTTGTCAACCTGACCTCCATTCTTTACCTGGGGGCCATTGCCATCAGCGGACTGATCGGGCCTGAATACCTGCATGCCGTTATGATCGGTCTCGCGGTATTCTCCCTCATCATCACCCTGGGTGGTATGAAGGTAATCGGGTATACCGACGTAATCCAGGTAGCGGTGCTGATCATTGGTGGGTTCGCCACGATCTATTTTGCCCTGACCATTGTCAGTGAAAAATTCGGATTGGGACGTGATGCCATTGCCGGTTTCAAAACCCTGATGCATCAGGCTCCGGACCATTTCCACATGATATTGAAAAAACCCACAGCGGCCACTTCACAGGAAGATGTCAATAAATACCTGATCCTCCCCGGTATTGCCATGTATTTTGCGGGTCAGTGGATCGTGAACCTGAACTACTGGGGTTGTAACCAGTATATCACACAACGTGCACTCGGTGCCGACCTGCAGACTGCCCGTAAGGGTATCCTGTTTGCCGGTTTCTTAAAATTACTGATGCCCATTATCGTTATGCTTCCGGGTATTGCCGCTTATGTATTGCACCAGAACGGTCACCTGGACAGTCTGCGTGGTATGGATGATGCGTATTCCGCTATCCTTGGCTTCCTGCCTTCCGGTCTGAAAGGACTGGCCATTGCCGCCTTAACAGCCGCGATCGTAGCCTCCCTGGCTGGTAAGCTGAACAGTATCGGTACCATCTTCACGCTGGATATTTACATGAAGTATTTTAAGAAAGAGAAGAGCGAGACCAACGAATCCAAGGAAAGCAACATGGTTTGGATCGGTCGTATGGCCGCTTTAGCTGCCATCGTGATTGCCGTGGTTTTTGAGTGGAAAGATATGCTCGGTATCGGTGGTGAAGGCGGATTCACCTTTATCCAGAAATACACCGGCTTTATCAGTCCGGGTGTGTTTGCCATGTTTATCCTCGGTATGTTCTGGAAGAGAACCACCGGTGCGGCTGCCGTGGCAGGCCTGATTACCGGCTTTGTGCTGGCGATCTTCTTTAACAGTTATGCGGTGCCATTATTCGGTCATGAAACATTCTTATATACGGCCTTTTTGAATTCAAAAGGTGTATATGAAATTCCGTTCCTGATCAATATGGGCTGGGCCTTCTTCTTTACCATGGTGGTGATGATCAGTATCAGCATGGCCGGACCGAAGATCAATCCGAAAGCCTTTGGCCTGGATAAGGAAATGTTTAAACTGAAACCATCCATCATCGCGATGATCGTGGCGACCATCGTGATCCTGGCAGCGATATATGCAAAATTCTGGTAACCCAATTTTATCAGGATTATGGCAATGGATCTATATAAAAAGGAGGATCATTTACTCCTGGCGGTTGACTGTATCATTTTCGGTTTTGACGGCTGCCGGCTGAAAGCCTTGCTGGTCAAGCGGAATCTTGAGCCCGGATTGGGCAAATGGTCACTCATGGGCGGCTTCGTGAAAAAAACGGAGAGTGTAAAGGAAGCGGCCACCCGTGTGCTGAACCTGCTGACCGGTCTGACCGATGTGTACATGGAAGAACTGGGTTGTTTCGGTAATGTAAACCGTGACCCGGGCGGCCGTGTGGTCTCCATCGCCTTCTTTGCCCTTATAAAAATCAACGACTACCACGAGTCGCTGATGAAAGATCATAATTCCAAATGGTTTGAACTGGATCATCTTCCCGCCCTGGTATTTGACCACGGGGAGATGATCCTTCAGGCCAAGGAAAAATTAAAAGAGAAAGTCTCCACCCACCCGGCGGGCTTTACTCTCCTCCCCCGCAAATTTACCCTGCAGCAATTGCAGGGCCTCTACGAAGCCATTTACGAAAAGGAAATGGATAAGCGCAACTTCACGCGCCGCATCCTCGAACTCGGCATCCTGAAAAAACTGGATGAAAAGGAAAAAGCCTCCTCCCGCAAGGGCGCCTATTTATATGTGTTTGAGAAGAATAAATATGAGAAGATGGCGAAGAAGGGGTTCAGGATAATTTAGAAGGATCAGGTTTTGTGTCAGAACATTTTTAGCGTGTACTTAAATGCTGATGAGTAATAATTATATAGCTGGCAAAAAAATGCCTGCCCGCAGTCCCCTGATTGTTTCCGCGGGCAGGCAATATTCGCTGATCTGCTTATAATTCCCTGATCATAATATTCCTGTAGTACACTTTATTCCCGTGATCCTGCAAGGCAATATGGCCGGTCTTTGCGGTTCCGTAGCCCGGATAATCTTTCCATTTACCCTCCTCCTTCTTCTTTGTCCAATCTGCATCCCATGCCTGGAAGTCCACGATTTTTTCACCATTTAACCAATGTTCCACATGGCCTTTGTTGAAAATGATTTTACTTGAATTCCATTCACCGGCTGGTTTGAGTTTTTTCAGGTCATTGCTGTTATGCATCGCATAGTCGGCCCCGGCTTTCTGCCATTCTTCCAGTTTATCCGGAAACCCGATATCATCGATGACCTGGTATTCCGGTCCTGTCTCATAGGGAGCTTTATAGGCTGTGTCTTCCACCACATGATACATGACCCCGCTGTTGGCGCCCTTGGTTACTTTCCAGTCCCAGGTCAGTTCAAAATCCGTATAGGTTTTATCGGTTACAATATCCCCGCCATGCGCATCGGCTGCGGCTCCCAGGCAAACCAGGGAACTGTCTTCGATCATCCAGTTTTTCAGTTCACCGGGCTGTTTGTTGTAGCCGTGCCAGCCTTTCTGACTTACCCCGTCAAAAATGGCTACCCAGGCAGATGTGCCAGATTGTGTTTTATCTCCACCGGCATTTCCGGTTGTATCGGTGCCTGCTTTGTCACCGGTTGCCTGGTTATTACAGGAAACGATTCCTGTCATCAGTATTAACCCGGCCATGTTTTTCAATGATTTTATACTCATATACTGTTTATTATTTTTTTACTAATTGCATTTTTTCAGGATCCCATAAAATTGCGGTATCCTGGTTGTAGCTGTCATTACAAAGCAGTGCAGGTGCAGCTGCCCGGTAACCGAATACAGCATCTTCTGTAACACTCCCCCCATTTCGGATGGCGGTAAAGAAGTTTACAAAATGATCATACGGTCCGCCCTGGTAGCCTTTCTCAGCTTCAAACGTATACTCTTCCGGTGGCAGAATCCGTTTTCTTCCCGTAACAGGAGTTCCGGCTTTCTTCATCTGTTCCAGGAAAAAGGGGTCATCTGAAGCAAAGGTTTTATTTCTTTTTAAGGTCACGCTATCCCAGGTTATATCCATGGATCCTTCGCTGCCCACGAGTTTCAGGTAAGTGGTGCCGCTGGTACCATCTACAAAATTGCAACGCAGGGACAGGTTAAAGGCCGGATGCGCCTGGTTCTGATGATAATCAAAAGTACCCAGCAATACATCCGGTACTTCTCGGCCATCCTTCCAGTACCGGAGTCCCCCGGCCGCGTAAACTTTACTGGGACCAAAAGAGTTGGTTATAAAATGTAAACTGGAAAACAGGTGTACAAAAAGATCACCGGACATGCCTGTTCCGTAATCCAGGTAATTTCTCCACCTGAAAAAGCGGGTGGCATCAAAAGGACGTTTAACGGTATTACTTACATAAGTATCCCAATCCACATTTGCCGGAGAAGCATCGGCCGGGATTGGGTATTGCCAGGCTCCCGTGGGAGAATGTCTTGCCCAGAATCCTTCCGCATAATTCAATTCCCCGATGGCCCCGCTTTTCAGCAATTCTTTTGCCTTTTCATTGCCGAGTGAGGAGACACCCTGGCTTCCAACCTGGAATACTTTTCCGGATTCCTTCTGCGCTTTTATAACGGCCGGTCCTTCCAGTATGGAATGCACCATTGGTTTTTCACAATACACATGTTTCCCGGCCTTCAGGGCATCAATGGAAATCTGCTGATGCCAGTGATCGGGCGTGGCAATAATCACGGCATCAATATCCTTGCGGCTTAAAATTTCCTTATAACTGCGGGTGGTGATAATATCCTTTCCCCAGCGGGTCTTGGCCTCCTGTAAACGGCCATCATACAGATCACATACCGCTACCAGTTTTATTCCGGGAACCTGCAGGGCGGTAATGGTATCCTGTACGCCCATGCCGCCCGAGCCGATCAGGGCAATATTGATATTGTCATTGGCATTAAAACGGCTTCTTTGCTGAATAGCAAAACGGGCTGATTTGTTTTCATTCCCGAGTGCCCGGGTACCTGCTGCAATGGCCGCCGTACTCAGGGCCAGTGACCGGATGAATTTTCTCCGGTTTGATTCATTATTATTCATTAGTGCTGATTTTATTATGGCAAAACTATGCGTCCGGAAATGCTACCGGTATCATTTTAATTCTTTTATACGGATATTTTTCCATCGGACTTTTATACCTCCCCCGTCATGAATCTGAAGGGCAATAAAGCCTTTCCCCTGTCCTATCTTTTCATCCTTGAAGAAAACGATCTGTTTCCCGTTGAGCCAGGTGGTTATTTCATCGTCTTTTGCCTGGATCTTTAACTGGTTCCAGTCATCCGCTTTCAGTATCTTCTCGTCTTCCGGTTTGGGTTGAATCAGCCATCCTCTTCCATACGACTCATAAATACCCCCGGTATGATGATCGGGTGGTGCCACCTCCACCTGCCATCCGCTGATTTTTGTACCTTCTATACCAGACCGGAAGAACACACCGCTGTTCCCGTTTGCTTCCAGTTTAAATTGAAGATCCAATATAAAATTATCGTAGGTTTTATCCGTAGACAGGTATCCGTATTGCTTATCCGGCCCGCTCTCACAAATCAGCTCGCCGTTCTCCACATACCATTTTTCTGTTCCATGACGGGTCCAGCCCGTCAGGTCTTTTCCATTAAACAGTTTTTTATACCGCTGCGGCTCTGTACCCGCGGTAAAGAGGATAAAAACCAGTAAGAGTAACAGGCTGTTTTTCATATGCCTAAGTTACTGGAAAGGACGGAATTTCAATCAAACCTTAGTTCCCGATAAAAAAAACCCGGCTTTTAGCCGGGCTCTCTGTGTGTTGTTCTTAACGTGCTTTTTTCTTTGGATCCGCTTTCTTCTGTGCTGAGCTTTTCTTTTTTGTAGGCTTATTTTTCCTGGGTTCAGCGTTCTTTTTCGACATACACTTAAATTTTAGGTTAGTGAATTATTTACTTATGGCTGCAGGGCATTCTCTTCCCGCTTTTTCATGTTTTCCCATAAGTATGCAAAGATATGCCTATAATGGTACTGTTTCCTTTATTCCTGCTCATGCGGTCAGCTCACAAACGGTACAAATCCTGTAGCGCTCATTGCCATATTGGTTTGCTGGAATACGAAAGCCGGAAACGCTGGAAAATTACTTATTGAAATAAAATCCGGAAGGCAATAAACCTGGCGGGTACCGGCGAATCATAGCCGATCTTCAAACTTTTCGTTTTGATTGCTTCTTAAATTCATTGGACCATTTGATCGCGTCGTTCAGCACTTCTGTAATATTTGTACCATTTGCCAAAAAGCTACTCTTTGTAGTCTTGTCAATAACCATTAACTGGATTTCTTTATGCTCCATTGTGAAATTCAGATCGTTATCTTCCAACAGCTGCTTAATTTTTGTATTATTCCTCATGGTCTCTTGTTGCTATACCGCGTTAGGTAAAGGTATAAATGGCAGAGAAAGGAAGGATGAGGCCAGACACGTTGTTTTTTTACTTCTCCCCTTCAATATCTCTGATTCAAGGTAAATGGCTTTTTGCAGCCTTCTATTAGTTGCGGCATTACGAACTACTTCCCGATACAAAACTTCGAAAAAATATAATCCAGCTGATCCTCATTGGTGATCTCACCGGTGATCTCACCAAGATAATGTAAACAACGCCGTATATCCAGCGCCAGGAGGTCGCCTGGGAGTTTGTTATCCAGACCGGCTTTTATTTCATGGAGGGAACCGGCCACCTGCTGTAAAGCATGGTAATGACGGGCATTGGTGATAATGGTGTTTTCGGTCTGTACCTGTCCCTGCAACACGAGGTCCACCATACGTTCACGCAATACTTCAATATGTCTTTTTTGTTTGGCTGCAATAAAGACCACCGGCTCAAAGGAACTGAAACGGAGACGGGCCGCGGCTTCATCACCGGCATCAATTTTATTTCCTACAAGTAAATAACGGAGACCGGCTTCGTCAGCTTCCTTTTTCCAGTTGGCGAGTTCGGTGCTTTCCCCATTCACATCAAAAAGATAGAGTACTACATCAGCCTGTTTGATCTTGGCCAGGCTGCGTTCGATGCCGGCAGATTCAATCGTATCGGTGGTGTGCTGGCGGATACCAGCCGTATCGATGAGCCGGAACAGGATGCCGTCGATATTGATGAGTTCCTCAATCGTATCCCGCGTGGTGCCGGGTATCTCGCTGACAATAGCGCGGTTTTCATTGAGCAGGGTATTGAGCAAAGTGGATTTGCCGGCATTGGGTTTACCCACGATGGCCACGGCCACGCCGTTGCGTATCACATTGCCCAGACTGAAGGATTGAATCAGTGAACCGGTAGCTCCCTGCATTTCACTGATCAGGGCATAGAACTGGGTGCGGTCGGCAAACTCCACGTCCTCCTGGGAGAAATCAAGTTCGAGTTCAATCAGGGCTGAAAAAGTAAGCAGGCGGTCACGCAGTTCTTTCAGGTTCTCAGAGAAGCCCCCACGGATGGTATGCAGGGCGGCTTTCTGGGAGGCCACGGTATTGGCGGCAATCAGGTCGGC
>CAZFLL010000018.1:13876-25197 GCA_964519865.1 uncultured Chitinophaga sp.
GACCCGCTGATCCGGATGACCCCGATGGCCCCCACACCCGGTGGTGTGGCCAGGGCTACAATGGTATCGTCCCAGCCGGTGAGTTTGTTCATGGAAGCAAAATTAACTAAAGAAGGTTAACAGGTTGACAAGTTAATAGGTTAACAGGTGGTTCTTAGAAATATGATCTGAAGGGTTATACTAAATACTCAATTACAAGCTCTCAACCCTCAACTCTCAACTTTAATCCGGAGTGCCGGGCATAAAAAAATCCTCCCTTAAAAAGAGAGGATTTCTAAATATGCTAAACCGTTTTTATTCAGATTCTACCCTGAAAGTGATCGGCTGTTTGCGGTAAGCTTTTACCTGGCGTCCGTTCTGGATGGCGGGGCTCCATTTGGGTCCTTTTTTGATAACCCGGATGGCTTCCTCTTCCATGCCGTAACCATGGTTGGTCAGGGCTCTTACATCACTGATATTTCCTTCTTTGTCCACGACAAACTGTACTACAGTGGTATAAGTTCCTTCGGGAGCACCATTATCAGTGGCAACCTGGCCGTTTGCGTTTCTTTCGAGGTACTGACGCCATTTGGAGTCACCACCCGGGAAACTGGCTTCGATTTCCACTTTGTCGAAGATCTTATTTTCGTCGTCTTCTTTTTTAACTTCCACAATCTGCTTACCCTGGTCGATATCAACGGGGGCGGCAATGCCCTGGTCCTTGATACCTTCCTGGCTAACCACGTCGATCTTGGCTTCTTTCAGTTCTTCCTGGGGGGGTGGTGGTTTTTCCACTTCCTCATCCTTCTTGATCACAGGAGGGGTGAACTGTTTCATTTCCACTTTCGGCGGGTCTTGTTTCGGGGGAGGCGGGGGCGGAGGAGGAGGAATTTCCTTCTTCTCTTCCTGCTTCACATCCTGGATAGTCATCTCATTCATTTTCAGCTTTTTGTCCTCTTTTTCCTTCAGTGTACTGGATAAAATAGAGGTCAGTAAAGCCAGCAGGGCTATGGAGCCTGTAATGATGAGAGCACGGGTAATCCGGCGGTTATAAGTCTTTCTTAACTCATACGCGCCATAGTCTTTGTTCTTTCCGTCAAAGATGATGTCCAGAACATCGGCTGATAGTATTTTATTGGCTTCCATTACGTAGCTTTTTTAATTAGATGCACAAGGGATTCATTTCCATAATCCCGGGTCTTATTTAATAGCAGGTGCGGCCGGGGCAGCGGGTGCGCCACCTTCCGTAACCCTGATCAGGTCATACTCTGTCGGAAAGATTTTAACCATGGCGTAGGTACGCACCTGGTTGATAGTCATTTCGTCCAGGATATCCACCGTATTTTTATACGTGGCTTCTTCACTGGGTTTAATGATCACCACAAAATCCTTGTCGGCACAGTTGGAGATCGGCTTACCTTCTGCTTTGTTTTTGGCCTCGCATTCCGGATCGCGGACATACCTGGAAATCACCTCTTTCTTTTTGGCCACGATGATATCCCTGATTGTTTTGTAGGTAGCTGTCTTGAAGTTGCTTCCATCTTCTTTCAGTTTACCTTCATAATAATAGATCACATCGTTTTTACCCAGCATAATACTGAGAACAGAGGATTCTTTTACCTCGGTCTGTTCCTTGACATCCTTAACATCCTTTGGCATATTGAGGTCCAGCGTGGTAGGTGTGCTCATCGTTGCTGTGAATACGAAGAACGTAATCAGCAGGAACCCGAGATCCACCATGGGCGTCATATCCACGCGGGTAGAGAGCTTCTTGGCTTTCTTCACCCCTCTTCCTTTTTTGTGGCCGCCATCGCCACCTTCTTCTATACTAGCCATAATGAATTGTTTTTAATAATTATTTCTTTAAATCTTTTTCACCGGCAGCTTCCTTGCGGTACAGTTCGGTACCGGGCGGAATTTCATCCAGGGAAGTGACGAGATTGTACTTAAACTCCTCGTTCTTTTTCAGGGCAGAAATCACCGCTTCAAAGGTGGGGTATTTTGAACTGCCATCTCCTTTGATCAGGTAGTTCAGCTTTTCCCCGCGAAAAGCGGATTTAGCTTCCCGGATCCACCAAAACAGCTGATTGTTCAGGGTATCGAGCACAGGAATACCCGGCACTTTCAGCTTTGGCTGATCTTTGGCATCCGTTGCCAGTAATTGTTTTAACCCTGAGAAGGGAACCCCTACGGCAAAGGTTTTCTTGAAATTCGCCATTTCCGCGGCAGATAAACCCAGGTTCTGCGAGGTATTGATTCCGGCAATAATGGCGTCAAACTTGGATTTATCTTTTTCTGATAAAATAGTAAAGTAAACCTTGTTTGTCGAATCAATGGAAATCAGCACGGCATTATTCTCGGGCAGTTTCTGTGACAAAACTGATCCCGGTGTCGTGATTTCTACAGGCTCCTGCGGTTTAAACTTGGTCGCCATGATGAAAAAGGAAAGAATCAGGAAGGCAATATCCACGAAGGGAGTCATGTCCGTCGCTGTACTTTTCTTTGGTATCTTAACACTTGGCATGAGACTTTATTTAGTAATTAGATGAAATAGTATTCATTTTCCATATCAAAACTGCGTCCGTTCTCTTATTTGTAAAGAGAAGCGAAGCTTTGAGTCAGGGTGAAACCAGATTCATCGATGCCATAAGTGATAGAGTCGATCTTGGTAGTGAAGATGTTATACATGATCAGGGCCAGGGCCGAAGTACCGATACCGAGTGCGGTGTTATACAGGGCCTCAGAGATACCAATCGCCAGGTCACCGGCTGCGCTACCACCACCTTCGTTACCGAGGGCAGAGAAGGATTTGATCATACCGATTACTGTACCTAACAGGGCGATCAGGGTACCTACAGACGTGATCGTGGAAAGGAATACCAGGTTCTTTTGCAGCATCGGCAGTTCCAGGGCAGTGGCTTCTTCCACTTCTTTCTGGATTGCGATTACTTTTTGCTCTGTATTCAGGTTGCCTTCAGAAATCATTTCTTTATAGCGGCGAAGACCTGCTTTCATTACATTACCTACAGAACCACGTTGTTTGTCACACTCTGACAGAGCGGCATCCACATTCTTGTTGGCCAGGTGATACTGTACTTTGCGGATAAAATCAGCAATAGAACCATTACCCAGGGCTTTGCGGATTGTCAGAAAACGCTCAATGGAAAATACAACCACCATCAGGAACATTCCAATCAGGAGGGGAACGATGATACCACCTTCATAAATCCTGCTGAACGCGTCCTTAGGATCTTTGTGGCTGGGCCAGAATCCACCTGCTAAATCGGGCTGATTGAAACCGCTGGCACTCCCCATCATAAAACGCCAGATTGAATACCCTGCGAGTATGCAAACAATCGGTGCGATCCATGAAATGGCGTTGCTGCTTTTCTTTGCCTGAACTGAGGTTGCCTTAACTGATGCTGTTGCAGTTGGTTTAATCTCTGCCATGATCTTTGTTTTTTAGTTTTTAAAAGTTAGAATAAACATCTCTTTCAGAGACACAATGCTAAGAAAAAAGTTGATAAAAAAATCTCCTTTCCCGGCTTTTTCAGGAAGGGCCTTCAAGTTAAGGATTTTTTAATACGGAACCATTTCCTGAGAAATTATTTACATGAAAATCATAGAGAAAACGTTTGCGAAATGGCGCGCGGGGCTGTTATTCATACCGGAGTGCTTCAATGGGATTGAGCCGGCCGGCTTTACGGGCAGGATAATAGCCGGCAGAGAGGCCGACCAGTGTGCAGATCACAATACCGTAAATAACCCAGTTCCAGGGCACCACAAAGCCGGTACTCAGCACCAGGGAGAAGGTATTGCCTACCATGATCCCCAGGATGATTCCGAAAAAGGCACCCAGCATGCTGATAATGATTGCTTCCAGGAGGAACTGCCGGCTCACATTCTGGCTCTTGCCCCCGATGGCTTTGATCAGCCCCACTTCCCGGGTTCGCTCCGACACAGACACCAGCATGATATTCATCAGGCCAATCGCGGCGCCAATCAGGGTGATCAGCCCGATCACCGTAGCGGATATGGTCAGGAACCGAAGGCTGTTCATGGCTTTTTCGGCTACGCTGTCACTCCGGTCCAGCACAAAATTGCTTTCCTCCGTGATGGTCAGTTTGCGGATCGCCCTGAAAGTACCCTCGGCCTCGCCCATGGCGGCATTTACCTGGACCAGGTCATTGGCCATGACCGCAATAACGTATGAAAAATTATTCGGAAAATTCCGGTCAATATTGGTATAGGTGGTAATGATCACATTATCGCGGTTAAATCCGAAAGAAGACCCCTTGCTCTCTAATACCCCCAATACCCGGAAGGGAATATTGTTGATCCGGACCACCCCGTTAACCGCACCGGCGGCTCCCTGTTTGAATAAGCGTTTGGCCACATCAGAGCCCAGCACCACAACATTCCGTCCTGTCTGTACATCCATCCGGTTCATATTCCGGCCATACTGCAGATTGAACCCGTTGAGGGCCAGGTAATTTTCATCCCCGCCAAACATCATCACATTGGGACTGGTCTTATAATTTTCGTGGGAAACAATATTATTCCGGTTGCCGAATATGGATACACTCCTGATCGAAGGAAAATCAAAGCGCCTGATAAATAATTCCGCTTCTTCCTTCGTAATATTTTTATCCAGGTTGGAGACTCTTTCTTTCCGTCCACCGCGGGTACTGAGTTTAACTTCGCGCCGGTTGCCCCCGCCAAAACGGATATTCCGTTCTTTAAACCGGATGGTAAACGCATTGGCGCCCATGGACGAAAAGCTTTCGGAAAATTTCTGATTCATCGCCTGAATGGCGGTGATAATACCGATCAGGGCCATAATACCAAAGGCAATGATGGATACAGTCAGCCCGGTTCTCAGTTTATTACTGCGTACCGTACGAAAGGCCAGGGAGAATACATCGCGGAAATTCATATACAGAAAACGGTTCAACCCACCCGGATTTTTCCGTTCCAGCAAAGATAGTTAATGAATGCGGTGATAGGCTCTTAAAAGTACAGGCGGCCTAAAAGCAGTTCAGGATAGATACCCAAGAGGATAACCAGCAATACCAGGACCAGCAACACCCCTTTGAAGAAGGAAGGGAATTCCGGGTGTGCTGTTTCCCCGGGTGCTTTAAAATACATGGCCTGGATGACCCTGAAATAATAATACACACTGACCGCCGCCATCAGTACGGCAAAGATCACCAGCCATAAACTGCCTGGGGTACCCAGTGCTGCTTTGAGCATATAAAACTTGGCCATAAAGCCGGCCGTCAGGGGTATACCCGCCAGCGATAAAAGAAATACGGTTACACTGGCCGCCACTACCGGTTGTGCTTGCGCCAGCCCGTTGAATCCATCAAAAGTATAGTCGTTCATCCGGGCGAGTACGGCAAATATTCCGATCGTGGCCAGGCAATACGCCGCTGCATACAGCAGCAATCCTTCCTTGCCATCCCCGTTCATCGCATACAGGGCAAACAACATAAAGCCCGCCTGTGCAATACTGGAGTAGGCCAGCATCCGTTTTACACTCTGCTGGAAGACGGCCGTTATATTTCCGACAAACAGCGTGACCGCCGTGATCACGGCCACCCAGAGTTTCCACTGGGCCTGCTGCGGTTCAAACATATCATCAAACAACCGGATAAACCCGGCAAATACCACCACTTTCACCACGGTGGCCATAAAAGAAGTGAATACGGTAGGCGCCCCGTCATATACATCCGGTGTCCAGAAATGGAAAGGGGCTGCGGATACTTTAAAGGCCATGGAAAAAAGCAGGAGCGACATCCCGGCGGTGAGCAGGAGAATATTCTGCGGGGTTACCAATGGCGTACTGACGGTACTGAATGTAGCCCTGGCCCCGTAGAGCAGGGCAATACCCATCAGCATCAGGCCTGTGGAGAAAGATCCCAGCAGGAAATATTTCAGGGATGCTTCATTGCTTTTCAGGTTGCGTTTATCGCTGCCTGTAAGTATATAAAGAGGAATGGAAATAATCTCAATGCCCAGGAACAGGATCAGGAGTGATTTGAATGAAGTCACCAGGGTAACGCCGCAAAGAATAAAAAAGATCAGGGCAAAATACTCCGCGTAATTTACTCCCACCTTTTCCATATCGGGTGCCGAGACCAGGAGATACAGCAATACCACCGCGAAAATCATGGTATTAAATACCAGGGCAAACCGGTCAAATACGATCATCTCCTTTGTATCGATGGTAAAAAGGGCAATGCCGTTTAAATCCAGGATACTCATGACCAGCAGCAAGAGGATGCCGGCAACCGCCACTGTACGGATCGATGATTTCTGTTTCAGCAGGATACCACTGAACATCATAACGACTCCCAATACAGCTGATATTATTAATGCGTTCATACGTTCTTTTCCTTATTTGCGGAATAAATAACTTACGTCAATTTTATTAAACCATTCTTTACTGAAACTATCCGTTACCCCCAGCAGGGATTGCGGATGAATCCCCAGCCATAAGATGATCACCACGATCACCCCCAGGGCCAGTTGTTCATTCCATTTCAAATCGGTCACGGGTGCTTTTAATACCACGGCCTCTCCATAAAATGTTTTCCGGATCATATTCAGGGTATACACAGCCGCCAGGATAATACCCAGTCCGGCCAGTACAGTAAAGAGAATATAGTATTTCGATTTCGCACCGAGCAGCCCGTTAAACATCAGGAACTCGCCCGCAAAACCATTGGTAAGCGGTAATGCAATATTGGCCAGTGCGATAATCACAAAGAAGATGGCCATCGCCGGAGCCTGTTGAGCCAGTCCGCCCAGTTCTGATATCTTACGCGTTCCATAGCGGCGTTCGATGATCTCAACAATGATCCAGAGACCAATGATATTGATCCCGTGATTGAATAACTGGATCATCACGCCCTGGGTACCGCTGATGTTCTCCGCAAAAACAGCGGCACACATCAGCCCGATATGCGCAATGGAGGAATATGCGATCAGCCGTTTGAGGTCATCCTGGCGGATCGCAATTAATGAAGCATAGATGATACCAATCACCGACAGGATCGTTACGGTATCTCCCCATTGGAAAGAGGCCAGCGGTAATACCGGCATCAGCCAGCGGATGATACCCAGTAAACCCATTTTCACCATCACCCCGCTCAGGATCATGGTTGTGGCCGTGGGCGCCTGTTCATAGGTATCGGGCTGCCAGGTATGGAAAGGGAATACCGGCATCTTTATCGCAAAAGCGGCAAAGAATAACCAGAATACCCACAACTGCGCATTGCCGGATAATTGTACTTTATAAAAGGAAGCGATACTGAAAGAATGATCCGCTGTCTGCGCCTGTATATACAGGATACCGATCAGCATCAGTAAAGAACCCAGGAAAGTATAGACAAAGAATTTAAACGTAACCGCGATCCTCTTTTCTCCGCCCCATTGGGAAGCGAGGAAATACATAGGGATCAGGGCCAGTTCCCAGAAGAAGTAAAACAGCAACGCGTCAGCAGCAAGAAACACACCCATCATACCGGCCTGGGCCAGGAGCATCAGGGCAAAAAACCGGTGGGCATTTTTATACGTCGCCCGCCAGGTACCCATAAGGGTCAGCGGATATGCCAGGGCAGTAAGCAGGCAGAGTACCTGTCCCAGCCCGTCCAGCTTCAGGGCAAAACTACTGCCCAGTGTGCTCATCCAGGGAGCATTAAAACTCAGGTAGTCATCCGTTTTAAGCAAGGTTAATCCAAGCAGAGAAACGGCCAGCGTGACCAGGGTAGCCAGGAAGGCAAAACGTTGCGCCGTCTTCTCGTCTTTTATAAAAAAAGTGAGTAAGCCGGTGGCCAGTGGAATCAGTATCAGGAAGAATGCGATCATATCAGTAGCCCGCTCTTGGCGGTGGATTTATTTTCTCAGAAAAAATTGTATGGCAAAAATTAAAATCATACTCAGCACCATCAGCAATACATAACTGCCCACCTGCCCGCTTTGCATTAAACGCAGCTGGCGGCTTCCGTAATTCACTGCCCGTCCCACCCCGTTCACCAGACCATCCACGATCTTCGGATCCACAATGGATTTAAACAATCCACCCAGTTTATGCAGGGGCTGTACGATAATGGCTTCATATAATTCGTCCACATACCATTTGTTCTCCAGTACCTTGGCAAAACCGGTGGCCTCTTTGCGCTGGTAATTGCGGTAGACCAACCAGGCCGCGATGATCATGATCAGTACCAGTCCGCTGGATAAACCCATTAACGCATATTCCGTACTGTGAGACACTGGATGTTCATGGGCGATGGAACTGACCACCGGTGCCAGGAAGGCACTCAGTTTATCCCCGCCTTCGCTGATTACTTTCGGTATTCCTATAAATCCACCCACGATGGATAATACGGCGAGAATGATCAATGGCAATGTCATCGCCAGCGGGCTTTCATGCAAATGATGCGCCTGCTCTTCAGTACCGCGGAACTTCCCGGTAAAGGTGATAAAGAACAACCGGAACATATAGAATGCTGTGAGTAAGGCCGTGAACAAAGCAACGCCGTAAAGCAGCGGGCTTTTTTCAAAGGCACTTAACAGGATGGCATCTTTGGAGAAGAAACCACTGAACGGGGGAATACCGGCAATCGCGATACATCCGATCAGGAAAGTGATATAAGTGATCTTTAATTTCTTACTGAGTCCGCCCATCTGGCGTATATCCTGTTCGCCCCCCATGGCGTGTATCACAGAACCACTACCGAGGAATAAAAGGGCTTTAAAGAACGCATGGGTCATCACATGAAATACAGCCGCCACATAAGCACCTGTACCCAGGGCCAGGAACATAAAGCCCAGCTGGCTGACGGTGGAATAGGCCAGGACTTTTTTAATATCATTCTGCTTCATCGCAATGGTGGCGGCGAGCAAAGCGGTAGCGAGACCTGTATAGGCAATAATATTCAGGGTCAGCGGGGCCATGGTATACAATACATTGCTCCGGGCAATCATATAGATACCGGCTGTTACCATGGTAGCGGCATGGATAAGCGCCGATACAGGGGTAGGACCTGCCATGGCATCCGGCAACCAGGTATACAATGGAATCTGTGCACTTTTACCGGTAGCCCCCACAAAAAGTAATAAGGTAATAACTGTGATATCAACCCGGCTCAGTTTGGCCAGGTTCACCGAAGTAAACACTTCATCAAAAGAAACGGTACCTACCCGGGCAATCAGCCAGAAAATGGCGATCAGGAAAGCCAGGTCACCGATCCGGTTCATGATAAAGGCTTTATTGGCCGCTTTATTGTATTCCTGTTTTTTAAACCAGAAGCCAATCAGCAGGTAAGAGCAAAGCCCCACTCCTTCCCATCCTATGAAAAGGATCACAAAGTTGGCACCCATCACCAGCAACAGCATGGAGAAGATAAACAGGTTGAGGTAGGAAAAATAGCGTCCGAAATGGCCGGGTTTCTCTTCATGCATATAAGAAGCCGAATACACGTGGATCAGGAAACCAACGCCGGTGATGATCAGCAGGAAAAGCGAAGAAAGCGGATCGATCTTAAAGGCAAAGGGGATCACCAGTTTATCGACCGCGATAAAATTAAAATACTCGGCCACAAATGTATTGCCGCCTTTTACCTGCAGGAACACCCAGATGCTCAGGATAAAAGAACCGAGTATAGTGCCCGAGCCGATCAGGCTGATCCCTGTTTTGGATAAATAGTTCCTGCCCAGCCCGTTGATCAGGAAACCCAACAGGGGCAGCAGGGGAATCAGGTAAACTATCTGTAATGCGTTATTCATATACTATTCCCTGACCGGGGCCTAATGTTTTAATCGGTTTAAAAAATTTACATCCACCGAATGGATATTACGGTACATCATCACAATAATGGCCAGTCCCACACTTACTTCAGCGGCAGCCACCACCATGATAAAAAATACAAAGAGCTGTCCATCGGTACCTGCAGTACCTGCCAGGTCGCCCGCCAGGTTAGCCGCATTCATATGCATTTTGGAAAAAGCCACCAGCAGCAGGTTCACCGCATTCAGCATTAATTCAATGCACATGAAAATGATGATGGCATTGCGCCGGGTCAGCACCCCCACAATCCCGATGCTGAAAAGGGCCAGCGACAGGATGATATAATTAAGTATCGGCATATTCTGTATTTAGAAGGCGGTTAAGGCTTCCCCGTCCGCCTACATGTTAGTTAAACGTTTATTCTTTCTTCCCGATCACCACGGCACCCACCATCGCACTCAGGAACAGCACACTGCTTATTTCAAATGGCAGCACATAGGTGGTAAATAATTCTTTTCCCAGGTTTTTGATCAGCCCGATATTCCCCTGGTTTACGGTAGCTACCTGGTCCCTGGTAGCGGCATCTTTCAGGGCGGCCACCAGCACCAATAATAAACAACCCCCGGCCACGGCCCCGGCCATTCTCAGCCAGCGGTTTTTCTGTGGTTCGGTTTCCTTGTTCAGGTTCATCAGCATGATCACAAAGAGGAACAATACCATAATGGCCCCGGCGTAAACAATAATATTTACAATCGCCAGGAACTGGGCATTGAGCAGGATATAATGACCTGAAATAGCAAAGAAAGTGGCGATCAGCCACAGTACGCTGTAGACGGGATTCTTACTGGTCACCATCATCAGGGCGCTGAATATCGCCACGACGGAGAGGAACCAGAAAAGTATTTGAATAATTGTGATGTTCATTTCTTATAAGCCGTTAGTCATTCTTAATTGTTTGTTGCCCTGTCGCCCAATGCTTTCTGGTAGGCTTCCTTCTCCTGCACCGGGTGCGGGATCAGCAGCTCTTCTTTCGTATAGATAAAGCCCTTCCGTCCGTAATTGGCCGGGGCAAAAGTCTGTGACAGGTAGATCGCATCTTTCGGACAGGCTTCCTCGCACAATCCGCAGAAGATACAACGCAGCATATTGATCTCATACTTTGCTGCATATTTTTCCTCGCGGTACAGGTGCTCTTCCCCGGGCAGGCGTTCGGCCCCTTCCATGGTAATCGCTTCGGCCGGACAAGCCACGGCACATAAACCACAGGCCGTACAGTTCTCCCTTCCTTCCGCATCCCGGTTCAATACATGCAGGCCCCTGAACACTTTAGAGAATGACCTCTTTTGTTCGGGATACTGAATCGTCGCTTTGCGTTTAAACAGGTGACTGATCGTAATCCCCATGCCCTTCACGATATTCCAGAGATAAATACTCTCCAGGAAGGTCATCGGCTTACGATCCACCGGTTTTGCTCTGTTTGTTAATGTCATAAAGCTTTACAGCTTTTAAAAATTTCGCAAATATAATTTAGCCCATACTCTCCTCT